>VSOD01000157.1 GCA_009774655.1 Lachnospiraceae bacterium | reverse complement strand
CTGCAGTTCCAGAAAATATCCTTTCATGTCCATAAAATTACATATTGTCCCCACCAGCAGGATCTTCTGCTGTACAGACGGCCTGGCCATCCACACCAAAAGAATCATGACAAAACAGACCAATACGCCCATTCCGTGTACTGTTATGATCGCCCCCATAAGAAACCCCGTTTTACACTGTCCGAAAGCCTTCGGAAAATTTACACCTACATTATAACGGACATATCCGCCCGAAACAAGTTCTATCTATAGTTGTCATCCACTTCATACAAATATTCCCGGCCCCGCTTCCCGGCGCGCGCAAGCAGCTGCATATACGTGAGCAGAGGCAGCGTCGAACCCGCCAGATCCCTGTGTATCCCTGCGGCCTGTGCGAACTCCTTCACCGTAAAAGGCTCCTGCAGTTCATAAGGCACAAGCTGCAGAAAATCCGCCGCACAGTCAATCCGCACCTCATCGGCCAGCGCCAGCGGCATCCTGTCATACCGGCTTGATCCCCGCTTCCTGTTCTTACTCCAGCCGTTCAACAGTCTGTACTCGTCTATGTCCAGCAGCGGAAAGGCAAACGAAAGGTTCGGATGCCCCAGAAACTGCTTGATCCTGTACAACTCCGGAAAGGCATGGTAGACATTGCCCGTGACCGGAGACTTGTGCTTCTTCGACAGCTCCCCCGTCTCCTCCTCCATCCAGATCACCCATTTGTAATGAGGAATCGGATAGACTACCGTCACAGGATACAACGGCAAAAACGCCGCCAGCTTCGGCCGCAGCCTGTTGAAATTGCCGTTCTGGATCTCTATGATCCGCTCTCCCGTATAAATATCCGCTATGTACCCCTCGATGGGCACCTCATGGTAGTCTTCATCCGGTTCATAATAGAGCTTCATCACCGCATGGACCGTCTTCTCCTGCAGCGTGCCGAAACCATGAGGATCATTCTGTTTTAAAAGTACTTTGAGCTTGGCCTGTTCAAAGGCTTCCCGGTTTAGTGTATTCACAGCTGTTGTTCCTTACTGTCACTGTTGTGTTTGGCAGAGCAGCTCTATAAAAAGGTTGCCGATGCTGCTGCTTTTATCAGTATAGCAGAAAAGTCCGGTTCGAACAAGTGTTTTGCAACGCAGGCTCTTTCTGCGTCAAAGAAGTTTGTTCCCTGAGCAGAGTCAGGACAGCATTGTCTGACAGCAAAAGCGGTATGTTCCCGAAGAGAGCAACATACCGCCTGCTTTGTTGTCCGCAAAGTCAAATCCATCATTGCTTTTATGCCTGAAATCTTCATTCTCAATATTCCCAAAATTCTTTCGAATTATTTCCTGCAGATTATTTTGATGAGACCTCCAGATAACAGTTGCTACAGCTTCTTCACATTCCTGTCCCCGTGCAGGATCCGTTCCTGATCCGATGCGCTGAGTGACGTGAGCCTGCCGGTCCGGTCATAATATGTCAGCAGAGACGAATTCTTGGCCATTGTCCGGTGTCCGTTCTCTGTCAGCAGCGTGATCACCTGCTCCAGATTGCCGGAACGAAGATATTTCTGAATCTCCTGGTCCCTGGCTCCCCGGCCTGACAGCAGTTGACCGATTCTCTCCATAGAGTCCGCCCTGTCTGCCGGATTGCCCGTCCTGCCAGCGTCCGCAGCAGATTCCAGTGCCGACCTTTCCTCAGACCCGGACTGCACTGCTTCCACAGTCTCCGCTTTCATCGCGTTCTCCTGCACGGACGAGTTCATCTCCAGATATTCTTCCGACAGACGGTCGGTTTCCTCTACCGGTGCTTCATCTGCAGACAATACCGTATCCTCCGGCACCGGATCATTCCAGATTCTGTTAAGAAGCCCTTTGAAGGACTGTACCATCATGGTCAGCCATGAGCGGACAGTCTGGATCAAATCCGAAAAAGCGCTTCCGCCGCCGGTTTCTGCTTTCTCCTGACCGTCTCCTGACAGTTCGAGCTTAACACCACTCTGTACTACCGTGCGCGGCCTGTTTCCGGCAAGATTTTTGTCCATTCCTTCTTTGGATATCTTCTCTTTTTTCTCGTCATCTTCTTTTTTATCATCCGCACGCTGGTAATCCAGACTGAACTTTTCGCCGCTACTGTTTGTATCTGCGGCTGTGGGCATATTCAATTTTTTGTAATCATAATAATCGTTATCACTGACTCTGTTGATCATGGTATCTTACTTTCTGTGATGAGCACTTTGATAGTACAAATTTCTGAATTATCAAAACGCATCTCATAAACACTGCTCTTTTTATCTTTTTTATAAGTATATCCTGTTCTACCTTGGAAAGCAACTACTATCAGTTTCTGTCTTTATTTCCCGCCTCTTTGGGCACAGGCAAACTTTAACAGGATAAAAAAGCCGGCAGATTACCTTCGTGTATTGAAACATTCATAAAATTCTCGTACAATAAAACAGCGAAATGTGAATATTGCCGGCCATGCCTGCAATATCCATAAAGGCATAAAACCTGTCCCACGATAAAAACAACGGATTGCACCTGAAACGAATAATCCTGAAATCGAACGCTGTCCCGGAGGTATAATCGAATGAGCGAATGCAGTGAAGCCGTCATTTCTGACGGCTTCTTCCAAATCTTATAAAATCTAAAATATCCTATTTCTGATTGATATAATTCACAAGCCCTTCCGCCGCAATGATCTTCTGCATAAATTCCGGAAATGCCTGTCCCTGATAAGTCGTGCCTTTGGTGACATCCGTGATCACACCGGTATCGAAATTCACTTCCACGGTATCGCCCGCCTCGATCGCCTGCGCCGCCTCCGGACACTCAATGATCGGCAGTCCGATGTTGATCGCATTCCGATAGAAAATCCTGGCAAAGGTTTCGGCGATGACACAGCTTACGCCGGCGGCCTTGATGGCGATCGGCGCGTGCTCTCTGGAGGAACCGCAGCCAAAATTTTTGGTGGCCACGATGATGTCCCCTTTACTCACCTTCTGTATAAATTCTTTGTCAATATCTTCCATACAATGTGTGGCCAGTTCTGCCGGATCGGAAGAGTTCAAGTACCGTGCCGGAATGATCACGTCCGTATCCACATTGTCCCCGTATTTAAAAACAGTCCCTTTCGCTGATTGCATGATCCTACCTCCGTTTTATATTCTTTATTCTGTTATTCGGTGCCTGCACCTTTATGTCTGTTTTGACGTGAGCATCACATAACAGAGCTTTCTATCCCGTCATCTGTCATGCAAGCCTGCAGGGACAGGAAATCTTCCCGGCCACTGCACTTGCCGCCGCTACCGCCGGACTGGCCAGATAAATCTCGGAATCAACATGGCCCATGCGGCCTACGAAATTACGGTTGGTGGTAGAGACACACCGCTCCCCTTCTGCCAGAATACCCATATAGCCGCCGAGACAGGGCCCGCAGGTAGGCGTGCTCACGATTGCTCCGGCCTCGATAAAGGTCTTTAAAAGCCCCTCCTCCATCGCCTGTAAGTAGATCGCCTGCGTAGCCGGGATCACGATGCAGCGCATTCCCGAAGCCACGTGCCTGCCCTGAAGCACTTTGGCAGCGATCCGCAGATCGTCCAGCCTGCCGTTGGTACAGGAACCGATCACCACCTGGTCGATCGCGATATCTTCCGTGATCTCGTCAATGGTCTTCGTATTCTCCGGCAGATGGGGAAACGCAATGGTCGGCCGCAGCGTACTAAGATCAATGGTATACTCTTCATCGTACACGGCGTCCGCATCCGCTTCATAGATCTTATATTCTTTCGTGGAGTGCTCCTTCATGTAAGCCACCGCCAGCTCGTCTACAGGGAAGATGCCGTTCTTGCCGCCCGCCTCGATGGCCATATTGGCAATCGTAAAACGGTCATCCATGGAAAGATTCCGGATGCCGTCTCCCACGAACTCCATGGATTTATACAGCGCACCGTCCACACCGATCATGCCGATGATATGTAAGATCACATCCTTGCCGCTCACCCATTCTGCCGGTTTGCCGGTCAGATTAAAACGGATCGCCGACGGCACTTTAAACCAGGCCTTGCCAGTTGCCATGCCTGCCGCCATATCCGTACTGCCTACGCCCGTGGAGAAAGCGCCGAGTGCACCATAAGTACAGGTGTGGGAATCCGCACCGATCACAACGTCTCCGGCCACCGTCAACCCTTTTTCAGGTAACAGCGCATGTTCGATCCCCATCTCGCCCACTTCAAAATAGTTGGTGATCTCATTGCGCTTCGCAAACTCCCGCACACACTTACAGTGCTCCGCCGACTTAATGTCCTTGTTCGGCACGAAATGATCCGGCACAAGCGCGATCTTATCCTTGTGGAATACGCCGTCCACGTTCATCTTCTCCATCTCCTTGATGGCTACCGGACTGGTGATATCATTGCCCAGCACCAGATCAAGATCGGCCTCGATCAGCTGTCCCGCTTCCACATGATCCAGCCCCGCATGTGCCGCCAGAATTTTCTGTGTCATTGTCATTCCCATACTCCAGTTCTCCTTACCTGTTATTCTCATACTGCTTTCTGCTCTTTGAAAACAGGGCTTATCCGGAAACCCCAGACAAGCCCTAGTATCAATTCATCTCTGCTATCACTTCATCCATGGAATGCGTCGTAATATACTCGAAAATATCCGCCACCTGTTCCGGTGTCAGACTCATATCCAGCTTTGTCCACTGGATAACGACAAAAGCCATGGACTGTGCATAGTATTCCGCCACCATGCTGACTGTCAGACCTCTTTTTGCCAGCTTCTTCTCCCCGACCTTCTCATTAATGAATGAAAAAAGAATTTCCATAATGAACTTCTTCGCGATACTCTCACAGGAGTTCTGCCCTTCCAGACGGGTAACCTTCTTATAGAACTTCTTGTTCTGATGCATGTTGTGAAAGATATGCACCATGCTGTCTTTCAGATTCCCGGACCGCATAAGCGGAATGACCGGATCAAGCACCTCCGTACGGATGATCCACTCCAGCAGTTCATATTTGTCCTGAAAATGATTGTAGAAGGTCGGGCGGATAACACCCGCCCCGTCTGTTATCTGCTTGATCGTTATCTTATCGATCGGCATTCTGAGCGCAAGATCCTTAAAGCTCTCTGCCAGCATCTGATCCACATCGGTTTTGGACTGTGTATTCATCTTAGGCTCTCTTAACTGTCTGCTTCTACTTTAGAGGTGATGCCGGATGATACGGCATTCTTTTAGTTATTGATCAGCTTGTCTTCGCCGTTCCAGCTGTAAAGTTTCCTGATCTCTTCTCCGACGATCTCCGACGGATGCTCTGCAGCCAGCTTTCTCATCGCCTTGAAGTGTACCTGGCCGCCTGCGGAAGACATGTCAAGCAGGAAGTCTTTTGCAAAAGTACCGTCCTGGATGTCTGACAGGATCTTCTTCATATTCGCCTTGGTCTCTTCCGTGATGATCTTCGGGCCGGTAATATAATCGCCGTACTCCGCCGTGTTGGAGATCGAATATCTCATGCCGGCAAAACCGGACTGATAGATCAAATCAACGATCAGCTTCATCTCATGGATACACTCGAAATATGCATTTCTCGGATCATACCCTGCTTCCACCAGTGTCTCATATCCCGCCTGCATAAGCGCGCACACGCCGCCGCACAGCACTGCCTGCTCACCGAAGAGATCTGTCTCTGTCTCTGTTCTGAATGTGGTCTCCAATACGCCCGCTCTCGCACCGCCGATCGCCAGCGCATAAGCCAGCGCCATATCCTGCGCCTTGCCGGTAGCATCCTGATGAACGGCTACCAGACAGGGAACACCCTTGCCAGCCAGATATTCGCTTCTTACCGTATGTCCCGGACCCTTGGGCGCGATCATGGTCACATCCACATCCTTGGGCGGTACGATACAGCCGAAATGAATGTTGAAGCCGTGCGCGAACATCAGCATATTGCCAGGCTCCAGATTGGGTTCGATATCATTCTTATACAGGGAAGCCTGCAGTTCATCATTGATCAGGATCATGATGATATCGGCTCTCTTCGTCGCCTCTGCCGCCGTGAATACCTCGAATCCCTGTGCCTCGGCCTTCGCCCAGGACTTGGATCCCTCATACAGACCAATGATCACATGACAGCCGGATTCCTTCGCGTTCAGGGCATGTGCATGTCCCTGGCTTCCGTACCCGATCACCGCGATCGTCTTCCCTTCCAAAAGGGAAAGATTACAATCTTCCTGATAAAAAATATTTGCCATTTCCTGCTCCTCCATTCGTAATTTACTTAATTGTCCATTCTATAGTAAACGACATTGAAAATTTCGTTTACTATATATAACCTCAAGAGAGAACCTGTCCCTCCGTCAATCCGTCGCTATTCCAGATAAGTCACATTCTCGATTCCTCTTCCCAGGCCCGTGATACCCGTTCTGGCAAGTTCCAGGATCTCATAGCTTTCCAGCAGATCGATGAATGCGCCCACCTTGTCCTGCGTACCGGTCAGCTCGATGATCATACTCTCCGGTGACACGTCGATGACCTTCGCCCGGAAAATATCGGCAATCGCGATCACGCCCTGCCTGTCCGCCGCCGTAGTCTTCACCTTGATCATGACCAGCTCCCGGTAAACACTCTCGTTTGGCTTTAATTCCTTGATATCCCGCACATCGATCAGCTTCGCCACCTGCTTCTCGATCTGGTCAAGAATCTCGTCGTCCCCCGAAGTCACGATGGTGATACGGGTAAAACGCGGATCCGCAGTTCCGCCCGCCGAGATACTGTCAATATTGTAACCCCGTCTGGAAAAAAGACCCGCGATCCGGCTGAGCACGCCGGAGGTATTATCTACTAATAACTGAAATACTTTCTTCTGCATCCTGTAAACCTTTCCGCACATGGCAACTCACCTGCCACACACTGTCCATTATTTTAACAATTTACCAGACAAAAGTCAACTGCTTCCGCATCCAATCCTGCATACAGTCGTACCAGTAAACATACGGGCCAGCCTGCCGCACAGTCAGCTAATTATCTGTCTCCAGACATTTCTGCAGCGCAAGCGTCCCTGTCCGTGCTACCTCCACAATGCTGATGGACTGCATCATGCCGATAAACAGCTGGATCCGCTCCGGCACATCGCAGATCTGAATGATCATCGTCTTTTTCGACATATCCACAATCTGTGCTTTCATGATCTCGCAGGTTTCCATGATATCCCGGCGGTTGCCCTTGTTATATTTTACTTTCATCAACATCAGCTCTCTGCTGACACTGGCCGTCTCGTCAAAAGTCTTTACCTTGAAGACGTCCAGTTTCTTATTCAGCTGCTTCTCGATCTGCTCCAGCGTGCGTTCGTCTCCGCTGCTGACGATCGTCATACAGGAAGTGGTCGGATCGTCGGTCTCTCCCACCGCCAGACTGTCAATATTAAAAGATCTTCTGGAGAAAAGCCCGGACACCTTGCAGAGAACACCGGATCTGTTTTCCACTAAAACCGAATATATTTTTTTCATCTCAATCCTCATTTCCGCGCACAGGCATATTTTATCTCACCAGATCCATCGGATCAATGATACATTCCAGCAGCACCGCTTCATTGCCGGACAGGAACTCTTCGATCGTCTCCTGCGCGCCTTCCATCGTGTGCAGGCGCATGAATTTCATATCGTAGGCCAAAGACAGTTTCTCCAGATCCGGGCTTCCCGACAGATCCACCACCGAATAATTGTCCTTGTAGGTGTAGTGCTGGAACTCCCGCACCATGCCGAGGAAATTATTCTTGAGCACGATGATCTTCACCGGCACATGAAACTGCCGCATGGTAGCCAGCTCCATCATGGACATCTGAAAAGAACCGTCGCCGCACACTGCCACCACCTGCCTGTCCGGCGCCGCCAGCTTGGCGCCCATCGCCGCCGGGATGGAATACCCCATGGTTCCCATACCGCCCGTAGTCAGAAATCTCCCGTTCTTCACGATATGGTAATTACAGGACCAGATCTGATTCTGTCCTACATCCGCCACATAGACCGCATCCTCCTCCATGGCCTCCGACAGCATCCTGATAAACGCCGCAGGATCCACATAAGACGGATCGGGCCTGCGCACCCGCATCATGGAAGAGCGGTATTCATCCAGTGTCCTGATCCACTCTTCATGGTCACAGGTAAACTCTTCTTTATTGAAATCCATGAAAATATGTCTGGCATCTCCCACCAGCGGGATGGTCGGTCCCACATTCTTGCCGATCTCGGCCGGGTCCACATCAATATGTACCAGTACCTTATTCTCGGTGATCAGATCCGGCTGGCTCACAGCCCTGTCCGCCACTCTGGCGCCTACCATGATAAGCAGATCCGACTCGTTCATGGCCCTGTTGGCATAAGGATGCCCGTTATTTCCGACCATGCCGTAATACATTGGATGTCTGGTCGGCATGGCGCTGATCCCCATCATCGTGGAAACCACCGGCACGCGGTGTTTCTCCACAAAGGTACGCAGCTCTTCTTCCGCCCCGCTCAACTGTACGCCGCCCCCGACGCATATGATCGGCCGCTTCGCTTTGGAAAGTTCCCGCACCACCTTCTGGATCTGTACCGTATGGCCTTTCACCGTAGGCTTGTAGGTGCGCAGGCTGACCTCCTCCGGATATTTGAATTTACCGACAGGGGCATTCTGGATATCTATCGGCACATCAATGAGCACCGGCCCTTTCCGTCCGGAATTGGCAATGTAAAAGGCCTCCTTGAAGATTCTCGGTATCTGGGACGCATCTTTTACCAGATAGCTGTATTTGACAAAGGACTCCACCGCCCCCGTGATATCTGCCTCCTGGAACACGTCGGAGCCGATCAGCTCGCTGTTGACCTGTCCCGTGATACACCCAAGCGGTATACTGTCCGCGAACGCCGTAGCGCATCCGGTGATCCCATTCGTG
>VSOD01000156.1 GCA_009774655.1 Lachnospiraceae bacterium | reverse complement strand
CCAGAATAATATTTTCCACAGCAATCCCTCCTGTACCTGATGATGTTCAGTGTAGCACAGCCGGCGTCAAAGAGCAACGATTCAAGAATACCTTTTAGGTATTATTGACAAGAAAAAAGAAATAATATAGTATATGGTGCATAAGAAAATATTTTAGGAAAACAATTTCCTAAAATGACGGAAGGGTAGTCAGTAAGATTTTCATTGCAGGGAAAGGAGAAGTATGGGAGAAGAAAAGAAGAAGACAGACTGGGAGGAGATGATACACCTGTTTCCGGAGAAGAAGCAGATCGACCAGAGCAGACTTGTCTCACGTCTGGAGAAACCGAAGGGCAAAGTGGATGTGATACTCGATACGGATACTTATAACGAGATCGATGATCAGTTTGCACTTGCCTATCTGATCAAGTCCGATGATAAGCTGAATCTTGAGGCCATCTACGCGGCGCCTTTTTACAATCACCACTCCTCGGGTCCGGGGGACGGCATGGAGAAGAGTTATCAGGAGATTATGAAAGTTCTGGATCTGATGGAGCGTCCAGAATTCAAGGAAGTGACTTACAGGGGTTCAACGATGTATCTGCCCAGTGAAGAAGAAGCGGTGGATTCCCCGGCGGCCAGAGACCTTGTCAGAAGGGCGATGGAGCGGGATGAGGACAACCCGCTGTATGTTGTGGCGATCGGCGCGATCACCAATATTGCCTCCGCGATCCTGCTTGAGCCGGAGATCATTAAGAAGATCGTAGTAGTGTGGCTTGGCGGCAATGCGTTGGAGTGGCATGACAATCATGAGTTCAATCTGTACCAGGATGTGGCGGCGGCCAGGATCATTTTTGGCAGCGGCGTGCCGCTGGTACAGCTGCCATGTATGGGTGTGGTATCCGCATTCGCGACCACAGGTCCGGAGTTGACCTACTGGCTGAAAGGCAAGAACGCCCTGTGCGATTATCTGCTGGAGAATACGGTCAATGAAGCCGAACTGGTAGGCCAGGGCAAGTGCTGGAGTCGTGCGATCTGGGATGTGACGGCAGTAGCCTGGCTTCTGGATGAGAAATTTATGTTTGAACGCCTCGAACACAGTCCGATTCCGGAATATGATCATAAATGGGCGATTGATAAGACAAGACACTTTATCAAGTATGTATATGGGATCAACAGGGATATGCTGTTTGAAGACCTGTTTGATAAATTAGCCAGATAAGGGAGGAAAAAAGATGAACAGGAAAAGAGTACTTGCAGTTTTATTGTCGGGTGTTATGGTAACGGGACTCCTCACCGCATGTGGCGGAAATTCGTCAGGTGGGGGTACGAACGAGAGCGCTGCTCCGGCAGCGGATAACAGCGAAGCGGCAGCTGACAGCGGGGCGGAAATAGAGCCGGCAGCGGATGCGGCGGACAGCGGTGATAAGCCGTTTTCGGGACAGAGCATTACTTTTGCGGATACCGGTGCGGGTGACTGGGAAGTGAGTCTGGATCCGATCGTGGAGAAATTCGAGGCGGAAACAGGAGCGACCGTTAATGTTGAGCTTTATTCTCATGCGGATTATCTGGAAATGCTGCAGGTGAGACTGGAAGCCGGAAGTGATGACTATGACGTTATCGGTATTGATGTACCGCTGGTTGCTTCCTATGCGGTAAAAGACTGGGTGGTGCCGGTAGACGAATATTTCTCGGAAGAGGAGAAGCAGCAGTTCAGCCCTTCGGCTTTGGAAGCGGGCAGCTGGGACGGCAAATTCTATGCGCCGGCGATGAACAGTTCTTCACAGTTACTGTGGTATAACAAGGATCTTCTGGATGAAGCCGGGGTGACGGTGCCGGAAAGCGATGTGGAGAATCGTCTGACCTGGGATCAGGTGGTGGATATGGCGAAGCAGACACTGGCGGTAGTGGATCCTGACGGTTCGAAAGGAATTGCAGGACTTACCTTTGGACAGGTCAGCAGAACTTATCAGATGAATCAGCTTCCTAACAGTATGGGCGGTAAGAATATCGGCGATGACGGTTATACGGCACAGGGCGTAGTGAATGATGATGCATGGGTGGAAAGTGCGACCTGGTATCAGAAGCTGTACGAAGACGGCGTGTCGCTTCGCGGCATATCGGCGGATGATGCGGGAGACTTCTTCCGTGCGGGCAAGGTGGTCTTCATTATCGATGGCTCCTGGATGGCGAGCACCTGTGAGAGAGAAGGGTGGACAGGGTACGGTTTTGCGCCGGTTCCTGCATTCTCCGGACATGAGGGTGAGGTCGGAACACCCACAGGAAGCTGGCATTTCGGTATTCCGAAAAACGCAAAGAACAAAGAACTGGCAGCTGAATTTATCAAATATATGTCCGTTGGAGAAGGAAATACCATGTGGCTGAACAGCAACGGTGATGTGCCAGCAACGAAAGCGGGCGCAGAGATGATCATGGAGAGCGCGGACGCTCAGGAATATATGAAGATAGCGGCTTATGAATCGGCTAACACAGCGGTTCCGAGAGCATTGACTCCCGGGTATACCGAGTATGACACGATCATTCAGAATACATGGGAAGACATTAAGAACGGTTCTGATGTCAAAGAGTCCCTTGACAACGCGGCAGAAAAGATAGAAAAGGCAATGGAGAAATTTAAATAATACACCTGTTACGGACAATGAAATAAATGCTGTTTTGGTTTATCTCATTGTCCGTATTGCCAGTAAGGAGGAAAAAATGTTACATTTATCTAAAAAAATGCAGTTTCTCCCCTATGTCCTGATCCTGCCGGCATTTCTGTTGATCTTTGTTTTTAAGTTGTATCCGATCATAACGACTCTGCTGGAAAGTTTCATAATAGATTCGGGTTTTTCCCTGGAAGCGTATACGGATCTGTTCGCGGACTCTTCTTTCTGGAATTCCCTGTGGATCACGATTAAGATCAATCTGGTCATGATTCCGCTTCAGGTATTGATCGCTTTTCTGATCGCACTGCTGGTAAATTCCACGATCCGCGGAATCGGTGTTTTCCGCACGATCTTTTATCTTCCGGTGACGATTTCCCTGACGATCGCCTGTCTGGTATGGAACATCATGTTAAACCCCAACAGCGGCGTTGTGAACAGTATATTGAATATGTTCGGCATTCCCTCGCAGGATTTCTTTATCAGCAAATCACAGGCTTTATGGTGTATCGTACTGGTGGCTACATGGAAGGGTGTAGGATACTGGATGATGTTTATACTGGCCGGTCTGAAAAATATTGATGTGGCGATTTATGAATCAGCCAGGATTGACGGCGCGGGCTGGTGGAAGATGGTCACCAGGATCACGGTGCCTTTGTTAAAAAAGGTGCTGCTTTTCGTTTTTGTAGCGAATACGACCGCGAATATCCTTCTGTTTGTACCGATGCAGGTGATCACGGGAGGCGGACCGCAGGAAAGCACGAATGTGCTGATGTACGAGGCCTATCAGTCGGCTTTTAAATATGGTGACAGGACCAGGTCATCAGCTATTGTAGTGATACTGCTGATTCTGATCATACTGATCTGTCTGTTCCAGGCGGCGATCCTGAATGAGAAGGAGGAGGGGAGAAAGGGGAAATGATGACGAGAAGATCCAGACGTTATTTGAAAAATTTTTTGATCTATCTGTGTTTGTTTTTTGTTGCCGTGTTGACGCTGTTTCCCCTGATCTGGGGCATTTCGGCTTCTCTGCGGGATGATTCGGAACTGTTCAGCTATATTATGCCTTTTTCGGTTCACACGTTGATACCGGTAGAATTTACATTTCAGGCATACATAGATCTGTTTGCGAAATATGGCTTTTTTACACCGGT
Source organism: Lachnospiraceae bacterium (assembly GCA_009774655.1). GTDB lineage: Bacteria > Bacillota > Clostridia > Lachnospirales > Lachnospiraceae > UBA3282. The sequence continues at coordinate 5,095 of VSOD01000156.1, read as the reverse complement.
CAAAAATACGATCCTTGTGACGGGTATTTCCATTATTTTTGGCTGTATCGTCAATTCGGTCGCCGCCTTTGCCTTTGCGGTATTTGATTTTAAATTTAAGAAACCGCTTTTTGCACTGGTGCTGCTGTCCTTTATGATTCCGTTTGAGGCCATTGCCCTGCCGTTATATAAGGTAGTGGATAACATGCATATGGTGGACACTTATCAGGGTATGATCCTGCCGAGTATTGCCAGCGGGCTGGTGCTGTTTCTCTTTGTTCAGTTTTTCAGGGATATCCCGGCGGATCTGCTGGATGCCGCCAGGGTTGACGGCGCCGGGATTGCAAGAATATACAGATCCATCCTGCTTCCGCTGTCGAAACCGATCTTTATTACGGCGGCACTGATGATCTTCATGGATCAGTGGAATTCGTATCTTTGGCCGCTGCTGATCGCCCGCTCGAAAGGGATCAGGACGGTGCAGATCGCTCTGACGGCATTTAGTACGGAACATAAGACGGCGTGGTCTGCTTTGTATGCCGGTTCGATGTTCTCGGCGCTGATCCCGCTTGTTCTGTTTCTGCCGCTGCAGAAATATTTTGTACAGGGAATCACCAGCAGCGGCGTCAAAGGGTGATCTTATAGTATGAGCAGGGCTGTTCCTGTCCTTGGGGAGAGGGATGGAAACTGCGGATGACAATGACACGATCAGGAGGTGCTTTGTGAAGAAACTATTGATTATAGGAAGTCTGAATCTGGATATGACGGTCAATGTTGATCATATGCCTGCAGTGGGCGAGACGATCATCAGTGACAGGATGCATCTGGTTCCGGGCGGAAAAGGCGCCAACCAGGCGTGTGCGGCCGGCTGCCTGCGGGCTGATGTGGCCATGCTGGGGGCCGTAGGGGAGGATACCTATGCGGACATCCAGATGGCGAGCCTGCAGAAAGCCGGTGTGGATGTTTCCAGGATCATCCGGCGTCAGGATGCGTCAACGGGGGTTGCTTTTATCACTGTCAACAGCGAAGGAGACAACAGTATTGTCGTAGTGTCGGGAGCGAATGCCACATTGTCCTGTGAGGATATTGATACGCATATCGATCTGCTCAAAGAGGCGGACGTGATCATGTTCCAGCTTGAAATTCCCATAGAGACGGTGCTGTATGGCGCGAAGATGGGCAAAAAGTTTGGCAAGACGGTGATCCTGGATCCGGCGCCTGTGCCAAAGGACTTTCCGGAGGAATTGTACCGGTATGTGGATGTGATCAAACCCAATGAGACGGAACTGCAGATGCTGACCGGGATCGCAGATATAGAAGAGCATCTTCCGGAAGCGGCGGACTGGCTGCGGAAGAAAGGCGTGAAGCATGTGCTGGTGACCCTGGGAGAGAAAGGCGTGTATCTGGAGGCGGAGGGGGAAGCGGCCTGCAGGATACCGGCTCTGCAAGTGGAGACGGTGGATACCACTGCTGCAGGAGATTCCTTTACGGCCGCTTTTGCAGTGATGCTGGCGCAGGGAAAGAGCATGAAAGAGTCGGCGGTTTTCGCCAATTATGTGTCAGCGCTTGTGGTGACGAGAAAAGGGGCACAGTCTTCGATTCCGTCTCTGGAGGAAGTGGAAGATTTTATCCGGCAGACAGAACAAATGAAATAGACAGATTTATAGAAGGCAGCAGAAAAGCAGGGAAAGAAAGGCAGAGGATGCCGGTTTTTCCCTGCCTTTCTTTGACTTTACCTGTTTACAAATGTCGAAGATACGTTTATACTATAATTCTAATCAGATATGGTTTCGGGTTGGACAATGGGGACAGGATATCCTGTCGGTCATAAGTCCGATCATTCTTATGGGGCAACACCCAGTCTAAAGACTGTCCGATCTGTTTCCGGCTGGAGACAGAGGCAGAATTCATTCCGAAAGCCGGAATTATTTCCCAAACCAATTGATTACACAGGAAAAAATCTATATAATGGAGGTAAGTGTATGGAAAAAAGAAAACGAAAGCAGTGGTTTAAGCGCGGGGCATGGTGGAGGAGAATCCGGCTGAACCGAAAACACAAGGACCAGCTGTTCCGCTATTTATTTGATGATAAGAAATATCTGCTTGACTTGTATAATGCCCTGCACGACAGTTCATACACAGATCCGGAGGCGCTGGAAGTGGTCACGATGAAGGACGTTATTTTTATGAAGATGAAAAATGATCTGTCTTTTATGATCGACAGCCGTCTGAATCTGTATGAACATCAAAGTACATGGAATCCGAATATGCCGCTCAGGGGATTGTTTTATTTTGCACAGCAGTATGAAGGGCTGCTGGGTGTGGAAGAGGCCGACGTCTATGGTAGAACGCGGGTAAAACTGCCCACACCGGAATATATTGTGTTTTATAACGGCAGTGATATAGCTGAAGACAGACGAACGCTTTATCTGTCGGATTCTTTTTCGCTGGGACATGGCCAAGGGTGTCTGGAATGTACCTGTGAAGTGATCAACATAAACCGTGGGCATAATAAAGAACTGCTGGACAAATGTCACAGATTGTGGGAATATTCTGAATTCGTATCGGAAACAGAGGCCAACATAAAAAAGGGTATGAGCCGGGAAGAAGCGATTCAGGCAGCGATAGAGCATTGTATCGAACAGGATATTCTTGCGGATATCCTGAAAACGGAGAAAAGCGAGGTATTGCATATGATCTTTCTGACAGAATATGATGAGAAAAAACATTTACAGCACACGTTTGAAGAGGGGAGAATAGAAGGAATAAAAGAAGGAATGACCAGAGGTGGTGAAGATAAATTGTTCCAGATGATTCAAAAGAAACACAACAAAGGCAAAAGCATGGAGCAGATCGCAGAGGAACTGGAAGAGGAAACGGAGATCATTCAGGAGGTGTGGAGGCGTTATCGTGTAAAATAGCAGGAAGCAGCTGTTTTAATATAGGATAGCTGTAATTGTTATGCGAAGACATACTTTGGTGCGGAGAGGAAATTATGAAGCAAGAATATATCGAGAAGATTTATGCAGGCTGGATGGCGAAGATAATCGGCATACGTCTGGGAGCGCCGATTGAGGGCTGGACCTATGAGAAGATCAACAGAATTTACGGCGAGTTATATCATTATCCCGTAGATTACAAAGAGTTTGCTGCGGATGACGACAGCAACGGTCCACTGTTTTTCCTGCGGGCGTTGGAAGACGGCAGACACGGATTTGACCTGAAAGCCCAGGATGTGGCGGAGGCGCTGCTCAACTATGCGCCTTTTGAACATGGTTTCTTCTGGTGGGGCGGTTATGGGGTATCTACAGAGCATACGGCTTATCTGAATCTGTATAACGGCATGACTGCGCCGCAAAGCGGCAGTATCGCTCAGAACGGCAGTACTGTCGCAGAGCAGATCGGAGGTCAGATCTTTATTGATACCTGGGGGCTTGTGGCACCTGGCAATCCTGACCTGGCAGCCCGGTTTGCGAGAGAAGCGGCCAGTGTGACCCATGATGGAAACGGCATTTACGGCGGTATTTTCGTGGCAGTGTGCATCAGCTGTGCTTTTGTGGAGAAGGATATGCGCAGGATCATGGAAAAAGGGCTGTCCTATATTCCGACGGACTGTGAATATGCAAAGGTGGTGCGTGCCGTGATGGCATACCATGAAGCGCATCCTGAGAACTGGAGGGACTGTTTCCATTATATTCATGAGCATTACGGCTATGATAAATATGCGGGTAACTGTCATATCATTCCTAATATTGCGGTTATGATCCTGTCGCTGCTTTACGGGGAAGGTGACTTTACGAATACGCTGTGTATCTGTAATATGTGCGGATGGGATACAGACTGTAACGTAGGTAATGTGGCTACGATCATAGGCGTCAGAAACGGTCTGGAGGGGATTGACTATGATAAATGGCGCAGACCGATCAATGATTTCCTGGCCTGCTCCAGCGTTATGGGATCCATGAATCTTATGGATATTCCCTATGGAGCACTCTACATCGCCAGACTGGCTTATGCACTGGCTCAGGAACCGATGCCGGAGCCGTGGAAGCAGATCGTGGAACAACGAATCGACAGTTGTCATTTTGAGTTTCCGGGTTCCACACATGCGATGCATGTCCGGATTGGGAATCAGGAAGAAGAGTCCCGGAAAGACAGCCGGGAATCCTGTATTCACAACACGAACGAGGCGGCGCACACAGGAACAAGAAGCCTGAAATTTATTGCAAAACCGGTGGAGGCAGGGGAGGCTGTCTATGTCTATAAGAAAACTTACTACAGACCTGCAGATTTTCATGACAACAGATATGATCCGAGCTTTTCCCCTCTGGTCTATCCGGGACAGAAGGTGCATGGCAGTGCAATGATCCCGGAATATGGTGACAATGCGCTGGTCTGCCTGTATGTGAAGGATATCCGATCCGGAAAGATTTATGAAGGCCCGAAAGAGCAGCTTACAAAGGGTGTGTGGAAAGAGCTGGAATTTTTGATCCCGGCGCTGGAAGGGGCTTTGTTGGGAGAGATGGGATTTTGCTTCCATATCCAGGGAGTACATACGCAGGTATTCGATTTTACAGGAATGATCGACGATCTCTATGCGGACGGGACGCCGGACTACAGCATCCTGCTGGAGCGGGAAAATGAAGAAGTATGGACTGGACTGCATCGGGAGATCAGCCAGTTTTCCAGGCTGAAAGGACTTCTGTATCTGGATCAGGGACAAATGCACTTATCCTGTTCGGATTTTGCGGAAGCCTATACGGGTCATTACAACTGGAAAGACTATAAAGCGGAATTTTGCTTTACGCCGTTGACGGGTGAAAATCACAGAGTCAATGTGCGCGTACAGGGCGCGATCCGTTCCTATGCCTTCGGACTGCTTCCGGAAGGAAAGGCGGCCATCCTGAAAAATGATCACGGTTACCGGATTCTGCGGGAAATCCCATATGCATGGGAGATTGGCAGGGAATATACAGTCACGATGACGGCAGTGGGAAACAGGATTACGGCTATGATCGACGGTCATATCATGACGGTAACAGATGAAGAAAGGCCTTTCCTTACAGGTGCAGTCGGAGTATCGATGCAGGACGGAAGTCATGCCCGGTACAGGAAG
>VSOD01000155.1 GCA_009774655.1 Lachnospiraceae bacterium | reverse complement strand
ATAAATCAAGGCTTTAAAGGTACTTTTCATATGAATAGAATTCTAAAAAATTGTGGCGTTAACTTCGAAAGACGGGTATGTGGGAGGGGTGTATGTGTTACTGTGAAATGAAAAGCGAATTAAATTTTTCATATACAAGTTCTTGTATTTTCTCGACAAAACACTTGCATAAATCTCAAGATATAGTAAAATTAATCTATATGCAATTCATCATTTTATGAATCATAAGTCATATAGAGAATCAGATAAAGGAGCGATCCCCATATGGCGGGATTAGAAGTGGCCGGCAGAAGATTCCGGACCGAGGCCGATTATCGGGCAGGGATGCGGGATCAGGCCAGGATTGAGAAGATCAGGACACAAGTCAATATGGAACAGCCGGGAGAAGTGATCTCACTGTATATGGATATACAGTCCGGCAAATATCGGTTTGAGACGGTCGTCGGCAATGATTTTGATGACGAGATCTATGAACTGGCGCAGAATTACAAACGTCAGGGTTATACCAGAGACAGCGTTCTGACAGAAGAGAAGAAAAAGAAGTCTGTCAGAATAACCGGGAGTTTTGCGAAGAAGAAGCCTTCTGCCGGACCGGAGCATGAAAAAGGCCGTGTGCGGAAATCTTCCTCTGCGGAAGTATCGCTTGACAGCTACGACGAGAAGATGCAGCAGGAGATCCTGCTGGAATTCAAGAAGCGGGAGAGACGGCGCAGGCTGCCGGTCGTTCTAGGTTCGGTCGTTGCACTGGCCTGCTTTGGCTATTTCGGGGTCTATTACTATTTTGCAGACAGGACACAGGCCGATTTTGAGAACCTTGCCAGTTTGAAAGGGAATACGACCCTGGCGGCAGGTCCGCCCACGGTGACGATCCACCGTACGGAGGGGGAAGAGATCGAGCTGGAAGTTCTTGAAGAATACCAAACTTTATATAATAAGAATAAAAGCCTAATCGGATGGCTCAAAATTGACGATACTAATATAGATTATCCTGTCATGCAGACAGTGAATAACGAATACTATCTGGATCACAATTACAGCCAAGAGTATGACAAGAACGGCAGTCTTTTTCTGGATAAGGACTGTGATATCGTACATAGGAACACGAATCTGATCATATATGGCCATCACATGAAGTCGGGCAAAATGTTCGGTAATCTCAATAAGTACAGCAGTGAAGAATATGCGAAGCAGCACGCCACGATCCAGTTTGACACCATATATGAGAAGGGTACCTACGAAGTGATGTACGTATTTCGGTCCAGGATCTATAATGAAGAAGAGATCGTATTTAAGTATTATCAGTTTTTTGACGCGGCTTCCGAGAAGGAATTCAACTCCCAGATGCAGGAGATGGCGGCGTTGTCTTTGTATGATACCGGCGTTACGGCAAGCTACGGGGATGAGCTTTTGACACTGTCAACCTGCGATAATTCCGAGCAGGACGGCCGGTTTGTGGTGGTTGCGAAGCGTGTTGCATAAGAGCGCAAAAAGGTTTATGATGTAATAGAAAATTCTGTAATTTGAAATTTGATTTTCGAATTTGTATTTTTAGAATATAGAATGCTGTAGAAATATACGGGGAATCAAGGAGAGAGCGATGGCTATGAAGAATGCGGCTAAGAAATCAAGGAGAAGATTGAAGAGAAGTGTCAGACGGAGTCTGGCGGCTGTACTGATGATCACGGCGATTGGGATTGCGGCGGTTCCAGTTCCGGAGAACTATGCGGATAATGGGAATGCGACAAGCAGAGCAGCAGCGGATGCCGATAAACATGATATGAGCAAGTTTAAGTATGATGCTGATTCTGCAGATGATGTGATGCCTGAAAAAGGTATCGTGCTGGATAAGTATGCAGATAAAGATGTTGCGGATATATTGGCGGCTGGCGATACGGCTGCTTCTTATGCGATTACGGATATTGGCGGCGGCGATTTAAGTTTATCCTGGCAGTTTCTCTTTTATAATGTCAAGAATCCCATAGATAGTATAGACAGTGGTGTGATTTGCAAATATAATAGCCGTTTTTATTCTGAGAAGGTTGATCTTACTTTAATGCCCATAACAAAGTATTATACGGTTGAAAGTGAAGACTTCGAAGGTTATTTTGCCGGAACATCTAATAAGGGGATGGATAATAAGGCTACTGATGCTGTTATATTTAATTATGACGTATACGTGAGTGGTGATACGGCTTCTTTGAATATCAAACAATTTTATGAAAAATACTGCAAAGCAGATTATGATGCTGCAGTTAAGGAATTTCAGGATTATGAAGCTGCGTTAGATAATTATAACAATGCAACAGACAAAGACAATCTGACTAAGCCCACTATTCCGACGACCGAACTTAGCAGAGTTCCGAGTGAGGTTTTGACGGGAGAGCAGCGTCTGCAATACTATTGTGAACATAATAAGATAATTAAGAGTATAGGTACAGGTTATACTCTCCGAAGTGTTGTTGACAGCAGACCTGAACCGGACGGCAAAGGTGGAATGGTTTATTTAGTACAGGTTCCGGCGGATAACATACCCGTAGACCCTTATACGAAGGATGATGCAGGGTTCCTGGTGGAGGAACGGAGCAAGCGTCTTATGTGTGCAATCGGTGATGGAGCGTTTAAAGATGTCAATAATGTAGTTAATATGACGATACCAGATCAAATTGGCTTTATTGGTGATGAAGCATTTGCCGATGCATCGTTACTTGAATCGATCACAATTGGTAATACAGAGCATATCGGCAATCGTGCATTTAAAGGCTGCGTTAAGTTGTCGACTGTGAATATTAGGCAGGGTACAGGGACGATCGGCAAGGAATGTTTCAGCGGGACAGCGATTCAGCAAATTGATTTGCCGGTTTCTGTAATTGAGATTGGTTATGGAGCATTTGCGAATTGTAAGAATTTAACTAACGTAAATTTGAACAATATTGGCAGAGACTGTAAGATAGATGGATATGCATTTTACAATTGTTCTGCGTTGAGTGAAATTGCTATGGAGAATGCGACGATTGTTTCAATTGGCGATGGTGCATTTGCTGTAGAGACAGGATCTCAACCGATGAATATAGTACTTCCGCAGGGCATGACCGAACCAAAGAGCATTGGTAATTATTTATTTGCCGGGCGGTCTGCATTGGAATCAGTGAAATTTCCTCAAAATCTTGGACGTAGCAGTAATAAGGCAATAACAATACCTGATGAAGTATTTCATGGCTGTGTAAATCTGAAATATATAGAATTTCCGTGTGATCCGCAGAAAGATCCACAGGCTGGTGGGTTCATTTCTTACAATAAGACGGAGAAAGACGATGAAAACCACATTATAAAATCGGGACTGTTTCAGGATGTTATTAACCCTGACTTCTATGTGAGAGGACCTAAACTTAATAATGAATCAGAGCCAGCGTATCCGCGTACCAGTACATGGGATGCAACAACGACAGTATCTGACACAGTTCCTTATCTGTATGTCGAGAATGGAGTAGAATATTATGAGGTCAGTGACGGTTTCTATCTGTTATGTATAGACAATACGGGTATGTTGACATCCTGTGTCATCAAGCCAAATAAAGACGGCACTCCCGGTGATATAAGCAAATGGGACGGCGAATTGGAAATTCCTGCTAAAGTGGGGAATACCAAGGTGGTCGGAATCGCTTCGGGATGTTTCAGCGATCCGAAGTTAAATACGGCGGCCAAGTCACTGGTCATCACGGATAACTCGATCACGACCATTGAAGACGGTGTGTTCCAGGCAAGTGAGAGTGAAGATGACCGGCAGTGGAAGAATCTGGAAAAGGTATATATCGGTAATTCCGTAAATTCGATCGGCAACAATGCTTTTAAGAACTGTTCCAGTCTGGTTGATGTGACATTCAATACACCGTCAGCCGGATATGAAGGATTTACGATCGGGACGGATGCTTTCAAGACGGAAAGCGGCGAGCTGATGTTCCACGGTGATATCGTGGAAGGATATGCGCCCTTTGACTGGGCAATGGATCCGGGGAATATCATTCAGCAGCAGGACAGAATCCGGGTATGTTATAAGAGTCTGTCACCGACATACCTGACGGTGATGTATAATCCGATCACTGAGAAGGTCACGCTTCTGGATTACCCGAAGTACAGTCAGGTGAGCGAGATCTTAAATGAGAAATACGGTTTCGGCGCCGGCAGCGACGGATACGAAGATATGATGGTTGCCAACTGGTATGCGATGTACGCAGGAGCTGATTATGACAGTTACAGGACGATCTTTGCGGATGCTTGGAGTGCGGCGCAGGCCGAGACCGATGAGGAGACGAGAAAGGAACTGTGCGAGCAGCTGTATACCGGCGATACTTACGGACCGTGGATCAATGAGGAGTTCTGTCTGAACTGGAATAAATGGGTAGGCGGAAATAATCCGGATCCGGGACCGGATCCCAATCCTTCGGACGGCACCACACAGACGAAGAACAGTCTGACCGACTGGCTGTTTGAGCCTATCGTCGTTCAGGCTGCAGCGGCAGGGCCGGATGCCCCGCTGGCATATTATGAAAGAAATGCGTATGACATCATTGACAATGTAAATTCCGGAGATCCGTACAGATTTTCGGAGGAAGAGCGTCAGCTTGTCAATGCCACCAAGAACATTGTCGTACCGGCAGGGGTGGATTCCATAGACGTTTATGGATACATCAATAATCTGACGGAGGACGGGGAACGTGCCCAGGGTGAGAATTCCGGCGCGAACACCGGTAATTACAACACTTATTTTAACCTGAACTGGCCTTCTGAAACCCGCAATATGTACAACGGGTTCAAGAGCGATGCAGATGATCTTACGGATACCGTTCCGGGACTGTTCAGCGGTTATTACAAGGATTACAAGAGTGGTTCCGATGTCGAGAAGTTTGTACGCGGTAATGACCTGATCGAAAGCGTGACGTTAAACAGCGTGACTTATCTGCCGGACTATGCTTTTGACAGCTGTGAGAATCTGCAGTGGGTGATCATCGGCGATGCTTTGGCAGATATCGGCAAGGCGCCGTTCAGGGGCTGTTACAAGATGACCTCTGTCAGCAACAACGAGTACTATACGACAGAGAACGGTATTATTTATTCGAATAATACGGACGGTTCGCGTACCATAGAAGAATGTCTGTCGGCGAGAGGCAACGGTGTGGGAGAAGGTATCGTAAGTCTTTCTTCTGATCCTGCGCTTGCTACTGTCAGTGCGATCAAGCCGGGAGCTTTTGAGGACTGCGACAACATTACGTCGATCAGCTTCGGCATGAACGATACGGCAGGGCTGGCTGTCATTCCGGAAGATTGTTTCAGGAACTGTGACAGACTGGCTTCGGTAGTGCTGCCAAGAACTGTTAATGATGTGGGCAAGGGTGCATTTGTCGGCTCTAACGCCCTGAATACCCTGACATTCTACGGTAAGGAAGTGAAGATTTCCGGAAGCGCGTTTGAGAACACGCCGGAGAATCCGAAGGGCAATACCTTAGTCAGAACCTATGAGGATTCCGCAGTCGTAAGATATGTCAACGAATACGGCAAGGAATACAACCTTACACTGGACAATAACCGTCTCGGTGAGCTGTGGAGCGTAACATTCCTGGATGCCGACCACATGATGCTGGGCGAGCTTGTTGACAAAGAAGGCAATGAGATCGAGAATCCGCAGTATGTAGAGGACGGCGCATATGCCAGAATCCCCACAGATCCGGTTCATGACGGCTGGACCTTTGAAAGATGGGTGGGCATGAACAATGCCGCCATAGATGAAAAGATTACCCAGGACACCATATTCTATGCACAGGGTTATTCCAATGACGGTATGGTGAACGGTAAATATATGGTAGAGTTTTATGACGGTGTAGACGGCAAGAAGATCGGGCCGACACAGTATATTTCACCGGGCGGTGAAGCGATCGCACCGGCTCCGCCGGCACATGACGGTTATACGTTTGACAAGTGGAGCGACAGCTTTACGGGTATTCAGTCCAATAAGTCGATCGTCGCATTGTATAAATCGGCGGGCGGAAGCGGCGGTTCCACGAATACTTCCGGCGGTTCTACGAATACCAGCGGCAACAGCAGCGGTAACCGTAATCCGTCTAATAACACGACGAATACGTCGTCAGGTAATTCGACTTCGTCGCAGACATCGTCCAGTACGAGTACAACATCATCATCAACGGCTTCGACATCGACTACGTCGGCGGAAAGTAAGACTACTTTGTATTCAGTGGTAGTCATCGGCGGAAGCGGAAGCGGAAGCTATGCACCGGGTACACCGATCGTTATCACGGCCAATACAGGAGCGGAAGGATCTACGTTCAGCAAGTGGACGACAGATTCACCGGGCGTTTCACTGGCGAATGTCAGCCAGACGCCGACCAGCTTTACGATGCCGCCTAATAACGTAACGATAACCGCAGAATATACGACAGGCACGCCGGCGGGTACACCGGCAGGCGGTGGCAGTAGTACAGGCGGAAGCGGCGGTAATCAGAACAGCAGTACGGGTAATACCCGCGTGGACATCACGAAGCCGGGTATCTCGAACAAAGACCTCGCGACGGCTAATGTGAACGGAGCGACCGACAATTTCGTGATCAAGATTTCCGAGACGGATGAGGCGACCAGAGCGGTGGCGGATGCGTTGACGAATGAGTACACCAGTCTGGATAATATCCTGTATTATGCAATGGATATCAGCCTGTATGATGCTACGGGAACGACGAAGATCACGGATACGTCAGGAATCTCGGTAGATATTACGATTCCGATCCCGGATGCGCTGGTAGCTTACGGCGGTAACAATATGGCGGGTGCGGTTGTGAACGGCAACCAGCTGGAGAAACTGAATGAGAGCTTTACGACCATCAACGGTGTTCCCTGTATCAGATTTACGGCAACGCACTTCTCGCCGTACACGGTCTATGTAGATACGGGCAACCTGACGGAAGGTATGCTGGATACAACGCCCAAGACCGGCGATCCGATCCATCCGAAGTGGTTCTTATCCATCGGTCTGGCGTGCTTATCAATCATCCTGGCTATGAAGAGAGATAAGAGAACCAAAGTAAAAACAGCATAAAGGAATTTTTATGGGAAAGATAATAAGAAATCTGATAGGTATCCTGCTGCTGGTGACAGCGATAGCGGTAACACAGATCCCTGTATCAGATGTGGAGGCGGCACCAACCGTCTCTGCATCTGATTTTCAGATGGACGGAACAACATTAGTAAAGTACAAGGGCACGGCGCAGGACGTGTCTGTTTCTGATTATGTAGAGAAGATAGAGGCGGAGGCTTTTGCTGGCAACGACGATATCAGACATATCACTGTCGGGGAGAATGTGGAAGTGATCGGCGCCAGAGCTTTTTCAGAATGTAAGAATCTGGAGAGTGTGACGATCCCGGATTCCGTCAAGACGATTGATACCGCTGCTTTCAGCGGCTGTCCTTCGCTTAAGGAAGTGACGGTGGGAACCGGGCTTACAAGCCTTGGCAACGGCGCTTTTGCGGGCGCCTACAGTCTGGAGAATGTACGTTTCAGCAGCAGCAATCCCAAATTCACCTGTGATGAAGGGGCGATCCTGAACAAGGACGGCAGGGACACGCTGTATCAGTTTCTGGCCGGGACAAAGGGCGACAGTTACCGGATGCCCTCTACGGTGAAGACGATCAAACCCTATGCATTCTGGGGCAATTATAATCTGGAGCAGGTGGAGCTCAGCAATCAGGTGAAGGAGATACCGGCCTATGCCTTCTCTACCTGTAGAAACTTAAAAGAAGTGGAGATTCCCTTTTCTGTAAAAAGCATTGACATGAAAGCGTTTGAAGATTGTGTCAGACTGCGTGAGATCGTGATACCGGCTTCGGTGAGTACGATCCACAGTACGGCGTTCGACGGATGTACGAAGCTGGAGATCAAGGCGGATGCAGGCTCCATGGCGCATACTTTTGCGCAGTCTCTGGAGCTGGAAGATATTGAGGTGTCGGAATACGAAGAAGCGCCCATACCGGGCAGCGTCAGCGGCAACGACGTGGCGGCGGATGCAGCGGCACAGGACGGTGGAGATGGCGGCAATGTATCAGCGCCGGTTGATTATTATCATGAAGTGTCTCATATGAATCCGATGACGGAAGAAGAGGACAACGGAGTCAAAGGCAAGACGAGGGTGATCGGCCGGCAGGCATATGTCATTATCGACAATGCCACGGCTACCATCAATGTGGGAAGCACCGGGGACACGATCGGCGGAGAGCCGGAGGAAGAGACAGAGCAGAATACGGATACCGTGCCGGGGCTTGCCGGTTCCGGGGACGCGAAGGGCGGTTCTTTCCCGAAGTATGCCATCGCAAAGGGCAGTGACGGTAAGGCCGTCGTTGCGGCACAGGCTTACTATGACAATGAGATGACTTCCTATACGATCCCGGATAATATTGTGAGGATCGGGGAGTTTTCGTTTGCCAGATCAGGGCTTACGGCCATCACGATTCCGGACGGCGTGGAAGAGATCGGTTATGCGGCCTTTTATCACTGTGACGCTTTAAAAGACGTGTCCATTCCGCAAAGCGTACAGAACATCGAGGCGGCGGCTTTTGCAAATACACCGTGGCTGTCGGAGTGGAGACAGAACGGCAGCGGCGATTTCCTGATCGTCGGTGACGGAATCCTGCTGGCATATAAAGGAAGCGGCAATGTTGTTTCCGTTCCCGAAGGGGTGAAAAGGATCGGAGCGGAGGCGTTTAAAGATCATACGGAGATCAATAAGGTTGTTCTGCCGAACAGTGTGGAAGTAGTGGGAGAGGCGGCTTTTGCGGGCTGCAGCGCACTTACGGAGATTGCAGGCGGCGCTGGCTTACGGAAAATAAGCGACAGGGCTTTTGCGGGCTGTCCGGTCGGCACGGTAC
>VSOD01000154.1 GCA_009774655.1 Lachnospiraceae bacterium | reverse complement strand
AGGCTTATAGATCCCCTCCACTGCCGCGCTGACATTAAGCACTTCCGGCCGGTTGATCAGCTCCTCCACATAAGGCCTTGCCAACCCCCAGTTGCAGTAGATCGCTTCATACCCCGTCGCCGTATATACATAATAGTCACGGCTGCTTCTCACCGGGCCGACCCGCTCCAGATCGTCAAAATCTTCCAGCACGGCCATCAGCCTTGTAATTCGGCCCTCCACCGGCGCCTCATAGATGATGCCCGCTTTGGATATGCCGTACTGCGGCCAGGCCGGTCTGTTGTTCGGCACCATAACGGCGATCGGCCGTCTGGTGGCCTTCGTCTCATCCGTCCACTGCCCTGTCAGATAACTCTGTATCTGACCGTTCATACTCTGTCTCTCTCCGATCACAGGATAGGCCGTGTCATATGTCAGAAGGCCGTCCCCGGTTTCCGCTGTCTCTTCCTCCGGCTCCTCCTCGATCACTTCCTTCACCTGCGGCGGCGGCAGCTCAAGCTCGTCTTCCTTTCCACAGCCAAAAAGTCCCAACGACATACAAACGATTGCAATTCCCGTAAACATTGTCTTCTTTTGCAGCATCTATTTCTACCTCTTTTCCCTTTCCGTGTTTCTCCTTTTCCCTGGTTTTCTTCTCTTTCAGCCTTTTTATTATAACCGAAAAATAAAAAACTGTACACTTGCATTTCGAAAGATTCTGGGTAGTATTCCAGATTTAAACAAAAAGATCAGAACAGTTTTTTCCAAAACACGCCAGACTCAAATGCGTAATTGATCACTCTTCTGCCTCCCACAGCTGCGTCAGCCACTCCAACACACGGCGGCTGACAAACGCCCGGTATTTTGTCCTGATAAAATGATACAGCAAGCCGACCTGCAGCCACACTATGATCCACCCAAATTCAAATTGACTGACTAGAACAAACAGAAAAAGGAGCCCAAATACAATTTCAATCGCAATGGAAAACGGACCCAGTTCCTCTTCCAGCCAAATGCAGATCCCGGTTCCCCCTGTCGCCGTTTCACTCATGATCCCACAGACTTTAGGCAGACCCCGGCCTCTCTCACTGCGCGGCGGCATCCGTCGATGGTTCGGATAGATTTCAAAAGTATTGTCCTGCATCTTTCCCATATGAAAAAGATAGTTCTCCCGTTCCCGCCAGGGCACCCATTCTCCGCGCAGAATGGTCGCATTTTTAAGTCTTCTCTCGACCTCCTGCATGTCCAATGCCGTGATCAGTACGTGCGGCTGATTCCATTTGGTCTTCTTGTCTCCGTTTTGCATGTTGTCGCTTTCCTTGCTGTTGGGCTGTTGTCTGTTGGTTCATTATAACATTTTTGCGGATGCCTGAACAGCTTGGCAAGGCAGGTTCTTCCATATTTGGCTCCTGCAAAAGCCAGAAACAGAATTTTACAAAACTCTGTCACTATGATAGAATATATATATGTGTTACCAAAACGGGTAGCGGTTCGCCTTTTGCCAAAATGAGTACATTTTGAGAGCTTCCTGTATCGAAGGAGGAGATACATATGGAAAATAAAGCGAAAGGTAAGCACTATTGGTGTTCGGAATGATTTTGGAATTTGTCGGTATTGTAGTGACGGTCATCAGCATCATCGTCACTATAATCAGTATCTGGCAGACCGGGAAAAATAAAAGACATCAAAAAAGCAACCGCCTTGACCAAAGTTAGGTTGCTTTTTTGAACCTTGTAAACTGAGGCAAACCGTTGCTTCACGGTAACGCCTTTTTCTATAAAATATGTTAGCACTTATCAGTGTTTCCGTCAACAATTAATTCAAAGTTCCCCCGTTACCAATAGGCGCACCTTTAAATTCAACAAAATAGAATTTCAATCTCAGCAACAAATAATACTAAAATCTATAGTAAATGAATAGGTTTTACTGTCCTCTGTTTTAATCAGGGAAGCGTTATGCCGTTACGCAAACGCTTCCCTGATTGACTGCAGCGCCTCTTCCACCCTGCTTATTTCTTCCGTCCTGCCCATTTCTATGGAAATATAACCCTGATATGCTTCCGCTTCCAGCAGTCTGCGCAGACGCCGGTGGAGTTCTCTTGATACGACTGGCGCAAGATTCGGCTCACTGATATGCACATGGTTGATCAGGTGTACCTTCCCTGTCAGCTCCTCTACATCCTCCTTATTCCAGATCATCGTCCCCACATCCAGATTCAGCAGGAATCCTTTAGAGGCAACTTTTTCAATCAGCCGGAGCGCCGACAGCGTATCATTGATATAATTGGTACGATAGATCGGCGGATTGGCCTCCATGCCGATCACGGTTCCATGCGCTGACGCATACTCCCCCGCCTCTCTGAAAAAGGAAACCGCCCCTGCCGCGCTTCCTCCCTCCGGAACCGCTCTGTTCCCCGGACAGCCGAAGACAAGATTCCGACAGCCCACAGCTTCGGCAAAATCAACCGCTTTCTTTGTATACTCCAGCAGGATCCGCCTCTCTTCTGCAGTGCCAAAGAGTTTTTCCTGTCTGCCAAACCAGATCGACTGCATGGAAGGCACGACAAACCCGTGCTGTTCCTGCAATGCCGCTGCCCAATTCCCCGCCTCCTCCAGACGCTCATAAGGCGCTTCGGGAAAAATCCTGGTAGGCGCAATCTCCAGACCGTCATAGCCATACTTTTTCATCCACTCATATACGACGGTGTCCTCGTCCGCCTGCCATGCTATATTAGAAATTGATAATTTAGCCAAAACAAACCTCCCTTTCCAGACTCAGCAGTCAAATATACCCACGTTTAAGGATTATATGCCCCGAATAGATTCCTGAACAGAATCTTCATCAATTCGCTGTTCCCTTTCACAAAGCTGATCTTCGTCGGCGTCTTCCCTTTCGCCGGATAAACCCTTTTCACCGGAATCTCACAGACTCTGTAGCCCAGCTGGGAAGCCCGCACGGACAGATACGCCAAAAGCTCATAGGTCATGAAAATATCCCTCAAGGGCTGCACCCGTTCATCCTGCAGATACCTGACAGAATACGCCCGGTACGCATTGGTCGTGTCCGTAAAAAGATGCCGCGCAGTCAGGGAAATGACCGGCGCATGGATCAGCCGCACCGAAAGCAGTCTGACAGGCGGTGTGTTCACTGCCCTGCCGCCTTTCAAAAAACGGGAGCCCTGCACCAGATCATATCCCGCCTTCAGTTTTTCTATGAAATGAGGAACGTCCTCAATACTGTCTTTATTATTGCCGTCAATGGTGATGATGCCCTGATAGCCTCTCTGCAGTGCCCACCAGATCCCCATCCGCAGCTGCGCGCCCTGTTTTCCCGCATCCTGCTTGACCAGAAGAGTATTGACCTGCAGCCTCCGCAGACGCTTTTCATCTGTGCAGCCGTCTGTCGAACCGCCGTCGCAGATCACGATATCCGCATAACTGGCGATCTTATGCTTGTATGCCCTGTACAGTTCCTTTAAGATACGGTTTCCCTCATTGATGATCGGGATCAAAACCACATAATCCTTTGTTTTTTCTGCAAATTCACTGCTCACAAATTTCGGTACGCCAGTCTGTCTTTCATAAAGCATTTTATATTTCCGTTCCTTTCCCTCTCTCAATACAAACATATGAACAGACCGCAAAGGTACTTTTCATAATTCCCGATGCCACGCTGCGATTCCCTGCCCCTGCCTGTCAGTCAATTCTTCTATACTTCAAGCGCAGATCGTGCTCCCCGTCCAGCGCAAGCCAGATCGTCTGACCTCCGTTGTCTGCCTTCCTGTCACTCTGTCCGGCCTCGCGCCTGACCTTCTTATAAGAGACGATCTCCACACATCTGCCATCATCCAGCACACACTTCACATACGGAAAAATCCGGTTCAATCCATAATCCACGGCCCTGAGCAGACGGTAAATATCCTGACCGCTGTCCTGCAGGCAAAAAACACCATTTCCGGGAATTTCCCAGGAATAATGAAGCCTGTCCGTTTCCTGCGATGCGCCCCTTACGTCCTGCGGTATTGCTGCTGCCTTTTTCAGTATAACATCCTCGAAGATTTTCTGAAATCCCTCAAATGCCATTTCCATGATCTTTTTTGACAGCTCATAAGCCTTCATATCTTGTGTGACGGCACATGCCTTCTGCCAGAGACAATCTCCTTCGTCAACGCCCTCCGACACCAGATGCCATGTCGCACCGCTTTCCTCCGCACCGGCCCAGATGGCCCAGGAAGGTGCATTTCGCCCCGGGAAATGCGGTAGAAGGGCATTGTGGAAATTTATGATGGTGAGATTCTTCTTCCCGACAATGCGGGGCGGAAACAGATATTTATTGCCCGCACTGACGATCAGCGTCCGTCTCTTGCATCCCTCCAGCTGCCGCGTCACAGCCGCCTTATCATGCAGACGCATAAACACGATCTGATTCTCCAGACACAGCTTCTCGATCCGCGAAGTCGGATACGGCTCATATTCAATAAACTGCAGTTCATAGCCCCGGATCTTCCTCTGCGCGATCAGATACTCCAATACGTCGGACACAATCTTACCAAAACCGATCACAATGACAACTTCCGCCTGTTCATTCATTTTCCCATTCCCCCATCAGTCTGCGGTTCAGCTTTCCGTTGCCCAGCGTCGGAAGCGTCTCCTTCTTATGACAGATCGTCGGTATCATATATTTCGGCAGCCTGTTCTGCATTGCCTGCAGGATCTCTCTCTCCTCCGCCTCTCCGATATAATACAGCGCAAGAGCATCTTTCTTTACGTTGTGCACGCAGCAACAGGCTTTGACCCCTTCCGTCGCTGCGGCTGCCGCTTCGATCTCTCCCGGTTCGATCCGTCTGCCGCCATGCTTGATCTGATCGTCTTTTCTGGAAAGAAAGAGCAGATTACCTTCCGCGTCCCATCTGGCCAGGTCTCCCGTCCTGTATATGCGCTCTTCATGCGTTGTAATCAACGGATTCTGTACAAAAGACTCCTTCGTTTTCTGCCGGTTATTGTAATATCCTGCCGCAAGGCATGTGCCGTAAATGCATATTTCTCCCGTCCGCTCCGTTTCGCTGCTTCTGATCTCTGTGTTATTCTCATCTAACAGAAAAAGTCCCGTATTGGGGAAGGGTTTTCCGATGGGGATCGTCTCGCCTTCCCGATAATCTTTTGTGATCCGGAAGGAAGTGCACGCGCCGGTTATTTCCGTCGGCCCATACTGCTGGATAAATTCCGCGTCAGGATAATGCTTCTTCCAGTAACGAAATACCGGCACCGGCATGGCCTCTCCCGAAAACAGGAATCTTCGCAGATATCCGGGCCTTATCCTGCCCAGTCCGTCAAACTGGGATACAATGCGGTAAGCGGTGGGCACCCAAGCAAGAGATGTGACCCGATTGTCTTCCAGATACTGCAGCAGCTTTTTCGGAGCCATGAAATACTTCTGTGGAATAATGCAGACTGCAGCGCCCACCCTGATTCCCATATAAATATCTTTTAACGACATATCCGTGTAAAAAGGCGTCTGATTTCCCAGAATATCCTCTTTGGTCAGCTTCACCTCCTGCTGGAAATCTTCTATGTAGTCCACCACCGAACGATGCGTAACTGCCACACCCTTTGGTGTGCCTGTGGAGCCGGAGGTAAAGAGAATGTACATCAGATCCGTATCGATGATCTTTCTTGTCTGCACACCGCCTGTCTTCGCCTCAAGCAGCTCTTCATACAGCAGAACGCTTCCCTGATACCCCGTCTTTCGAAGCTGCAGCTCTTCCGCCCGGGTCGTCAGTATGCAATCGCTTTCCAGCGTCCGCTGAATAGCCATCAGCCTTGTAAGGGGCGTCCTGACATCCATCGGCACATAGATATTGCCGCTGTACAGGACGCCGAGCATGGCCGTAATGCACTGACAGCTTTTCTCCATGAACAGCATGACCGGCTTCTGCACCGCTTCGTCCAGCGCTTCTGTTAACGCGCATCCCAATCGCTTCGCCCGTTCCGCTAATTGTTCGTAAGTGACCTCAGTGCCGCCGTCTATGACCGCGGTTCTTGCGCCATAACACGATGCCGTTTCTTCCAGAATGTCTAATACCGATATTGTTCTCATTTTTGCACCTCCCTGTCAACTTTGACACAAATTCCCATGAAAAGTACGGTGCAAGTATTATGCACACACGCAAGCGTGGCGCGTGTACGCTCAGCGCAGCAAGTGCGCAGAGCTGTTGCCATAGGTGTTCTTTTCATTCTTACCTCCACGTGGATATTGATATTGCCGACTGTGCCTGCAATATCCCTGCCTGCGTAAAACTTCATATTTAGAGGGCTCTAAAATGCCTGATAAATAAACCCGGCCGCATCATATCCGGCGCCGTACATACCGAAGATCACAACCGCAAGCACAGCCGCATAATAGATCCCCCATCTGACCGCTATATTACATCCCGCTATGGCTTCCCGCAGTCTGATATTTTTTTCCTGCAGCACATCTATACCAAGCAGAATCACGATCGACAACAGCATAAGCCGAAAATTTTTCTCGTTCAGTCCGAGCCTGTAAAAAGTCCCGTCAAAGAAGACCCACGGGTTAAACTGCGCCAGCGTGGCTTTCATCATGCCGACAACCTGCTCCAGATCCGCAGCCCGTGAAAAACACCGGCCTGCCGTGATGATAAAGACAGTCCGCAGCGTCTGGAACAGCTTCCATCCTGTCCTCTCCTCACGGATTCTGCACAGCCTTCTGATTCTGGCATAGCCGTCCTCAAACAATGTCCCTGTCGATACAAAAAGAGCCTGGTAAATTCCATATACCACATATTTCCAGCCTGCACCATGCCAGATGCCAATCAGCAGAAACACGGTAAACGATGCCAGGCTCGGCGGTATCACCTTGCCCGCTTTATCGCCAAACACTTTTCTGCACTTTTTGCCCAGGCTGTGAAAAGGTTTGGACAACGAAAGGGGATAGAACAGATAATTCCGAAACCACGCGCCCAGCGTGATATGCCACCTCTGCCAGAACTCCGACACGCTTCTCGCCATAAAGGGTCTGCGGAAGTTTTCCGTCAGCGTGATGCCAAATACCTCCGACACGCCGCATATGATGTCCATTCCGCCCGAAAAATCGGCATAGATCTGAATCCCATACAAGAACACGCCCACAAAGACCACAAAGCCCTGATACTCTTTTACGGCATAGTTGTTAAATACCTCATTTACCACCACCGCCACACGCTCCGCGATCACCAGCTTCTTGATATACCCCCACAGCATTCTCTGTGCCCCGAATGTCACACGGCGGTAATCAAAAAAATGCGGTGCGTACAGCTGCTGCGCCAGATCCTTACAGCGATCGATCGGCCCCTGAATGATCGCCGGGAAATAAGACAGAAAGAGCGCTAATTTGAAAATGTTTTTCTCCGCCTTTTCTTTTCCGCGATATACATCGATCACATACCCCAGAGATTTAAAAGTATAGAAAGAAATTCCCAAAGGCGCCAGAATTTGAATATCCTCAAAAAACACTCCTGTATACTTGACAAAGCAAAGAAGCCCGATATTGATCAGAACCGAAAGAACCACATATTTTTTCTTCGCATCAGCACCGGCTTTTTTCAGCGCCGCCTTTTCTTTTCCGCAAAGTCCGCTTTCCTGCAGTCTGCTCTCCAGTTCACAGTTCATTCTATCCAGCCGCGCCGCCAGTAAATACTGTGACACGATCGTTGCCAGGATCGCTCCCATACAGGAAATGCCTGCGCTTACATAGAATACCGTACTCGCCATCAACAGGACGATCCACTGGAATTTCTTCGGTATGATAAAGTACAGAAACGCCGTTATGATAATAAAGATTGGATACGTTAACGAAATGATCGACATGGTTTGTCCTCTTTCCTCTAAGACCAGCTTTTTATATACCAGTCCTCCGCTTTTGTAAATCGTATGCCTGCGCCCTGCGCCAGTCGTGTATGCAGGTTCAGGGATGCCGTGTTGGCCGTCGATATTCTGTCAGACAGCGTATCTGCCCTGCCTTCCTGCATGGCGCGGATCGTTCTGCCATACAGATATACGGCCAGCCCTGTTTGCTGATATTTCTTCTGCACAGCCCCCAGGACGATGCGTCCTTTCGCTTCCCGTAGCCTCCACAGGTTAAATCCCGCCAGTTCACATCCCACATAACAACAGGTAGCCAGATAACCTTCCTCCGACTTACGCCGAAGATACTGCGCAAGAATCCTGTTTTTCAATGTCTCATCCACCTTCTCCCTGTCCATGGCAAAGCGGCTGTCCTTTTGAAAAAAGCCGGACGCAATGTGATAAATTTCTTCTGCATCCCAATCGTCCGACACAGTGTAGCGATACTTACCCCGGCTTTCCGCCGGCATCCTCATTTCCCACTTCGTCAGATCGATCGCCGTATAGAGTATTCTGTCCGCAAAATACCATCCGCTCTGTAGAAGTTTCACCCCCCCCCCACACACGGTATCGGGCATACAGAGCGTATAGCCTGATTCCTGTGTGTGGGTCATGGCGTCATCGAGGGAATTCAGGCAGATTATTGAAATTTCATTTGTTGTATTAACTTTCATAGCGTAATCCTTTATTTGTTATACCGTTTTCTATAAATTTCTGTCGACAAAGCAGCTATTCGTCATTTGTGGGAATTGATAATCTGTTTATACTGCGACAGATAACCAAGAACAGCCGTTATATTTCTGAAACCGTCCACACTCATAGAAGAAGTATTAAATGCAACGCTGTCCACTACTACTTTTGCATTGTTATCATATATGACAAAATTCAATCCACATTTGTTTGCGGAATACTCTTTTCCGTCAATAGCAATAGAAGAATAAGAACCCTCATTTAAGCCTGAACTGACTATGCTGATTTTCCCCCCCCCTGGGTAAGAGTGGATGTGGTTTGGGGTGTGTGTTGGGTAGGGGGTCGTTGAGGGGTTGGTGCCGGGGTATAT
>VSOD01000153.1 GCA_009774655.1 Lachnospiraceae bacterium | reverse complement strand
ACCCCTGTTACCGGAAACCCCCATGTAAAAGTACGCCCCTGTACGGCACGTGTCCATATCGCACAGGTGCCTTACGGGGGTCCTGTCACGCCTGCGTTATTTCATGACCTGCTGAATGCCGGAAATATCCGAATCAATGGCCATCGAGAAGTTGGTGTAGTATACCACGAAGCCGGGTTTGGAGCCGGCGGGCTTCTTTACGTGTTTCTTCTGAATGTAGTCGATCTCCACCTTGGCCTGCTCGCGTCCTTTGGAATAGTAGGCGGCGAGACGGGCAGCCTCCTCGAAGGTGCGGTCGGGCAGTTCCTGACCTTCCGTCTTGACGATCACGTGGGAACCGGCCTTTTTCTTGGCGTGGAACCACCAGTCGTTGCCGGTGGCGAATTTGAAGGTCAGCTCGTCATTCTGAAAGTTATTCTTGCCCACATACATATGAAAGCCGTCACTGCTGATATAGTGAAAGGGACGGCTGGTGATCCGGGCTTTCTTCGGGCCGCCTTTTCTGCGGATGTAACCGCTCTCGATCAGTTCCTCCTTGATCTGCACCAGATCTTCTTCCTGCATGGCGATATCCAGGGCCGCCAGAATGGACTCCAGATGTTCGATCTCTTCCTTAACCTGTATGGTCAGCTCTGAGAGCGCTTCGTAGGTGCGTTTGAGCTTTCCGTATTTCTCGAAGTATTTCTGCGCGTTCTCCAGAGGCGTGAGCGTGGGATCGAGCGGTATCGTGATCATCTCGTTTGTGTAATAGTTGAGCGCCTCCATGGATTTAGAATCGGGTGTTATGTTATAGCCGTAGGTATTGATGAGCTCTCCGTATACTTTATATTTGTCCTTTTTTTCCGTATCCTGCATCTGTTTTATCTGCAGGTCGTATTTCTTGACATTGCGCTCCAGGGCGGTCTGCACGATCCTGCGCAGATCTGCGGATTTCTGCCGGATACGGGTTAACATGCTGCGCTGTGCATAGTACTGCTCGAGAACGGCGCTGATGGAGGAAAAGGAGACCGTGCGCTTGTCCGCATAGAGCGTCAGCGGCAGGGAGGAAAACTCGATCGGTTCCTGCCCGTCATAAACGATGGCAGGCGCGAAGGAGCCGGTGACGATCTGTCCCATCATGGCGGTGAGCGCGTCGTGAAGGGTGTGCAGTGCAGTTTCTTCCAGAGTGTTTGCAGGCAGGTCTGCGTCGATACCGGCCCGGTAGCATACTTCCTGCGCCATGATGGGGGAGATGCCGGTATAGGAGGAGTAGAGCGCCTTATAGACTGCTATCGGTTTTGTCTGCATATGGTCGCAGAAGTTTTCATAAGTCAGAGATACCGGCGCTTCTTCCCCGGACTGCGGGCAGAAGCGCAGAGGGTTTTGCTTGTCCTGTGTCTGCGGGATAAAATAGTCCCGACCGGGCAGTACTTCCCGGACGGAGCTGACCATGCCGGAAATGTGCTTGATGCTGTCAATGATCATATCTTTCTCGTCGCAGAAGATGATATTGCTGTGCTTGCCCATCACTTCGATGATCAGCTTCTTGCGGCACAGGTCGCCCAGTTCGTTTAAGTGCTCCAGTTCCAGATGGAGGATACGCTCCAGACCGGGCTGTGTGATGTCCACGATCCGTGCATTCTGCAGATGCTTGCGCAGCAGCATACAGAATCCCGGCGCGGTCATGGGACTGGGTTTGTTGGCCTGCGTCAGATAGACTAAGGGCAGGGAGGCATCCGCAGACAGAAGGAGTCTGTACTGGGAGCCGTTATTTTTTACAGTCAGCAGCAGTTCGTCGCTTTCGGGCTGGGCAATCTTGTAGATGCGTCCGCCGGAAAGGGCCTGCCGCAGTTCCGATACGATATTTGCAATGGTAATTCCGTCAAAAGCCATGATAGATCCTCACAGTCTGTTATCTTTATTATTTTTTCTATTTTATAATAAGTGCAGGGAATTTTCAACTTTCTTGACTACGCCGGGTAATTATTCTATAATAAAATCTGTACGCACAGGCAGTGTGCCTACACAACACAGGAAAGGCAAGTGCACGACTATGATAAAGAGTATGACCGGTTTCGGCAGATGTGAGATCGCCAGAGGAGAGCGCAGGATCAGCGTGGAGATGAAATCCGTCAATCACAGGTATCTGGATGTGAGTATCAAAATGCCCAAGAAGCTGAACTTTTTCGAGGCGGCGATACGCGGTGAGTTAAAGAACCATATCCAGCGGGGGAAGGTAGACCTTTTTATTGCCTATGAGGATTTCACGGAGTCTAATGTGTGCGTGAAATACAATAAGGAACTTGCAGCAGAGTATATGCTGTATCTCAACAGGATGGCGGAGGACTTTTCTCTGGAAAATGATATCCGGGTGTCCGCCCTGTCCAGATATCCGGAGATTCTCAGCATGGAGGAGCAGACACTGGACGAGGATGAGCTCTGGCAGCTGTTGGAGGAAGCAGTCAGAGGCGCCGCGGAAGGATTCGTGGAGACCAGGATCCGGGAAGGCGAGAATCTGAAGAACGACCTGATCGGCAAGCTGGACGGTATGCTGGCGCATGTGGATTACATTACGGAGCGTTCGCCTCAGATCATTGCGGAGTATAAACAGAAGCTGCGGGATAAGGTGAAGGAACTGCTGGAGGACGCGAAGGTGGACGAGAACCGTCTGCTTATGGAAGTGACGATCTTTGCGGATAAGGTATGCGTGGATGAGGAGCTGGTGCGGCTGCGGAGTCATATCGAGACGACGAAGGAGAATCTGCAGCAGGGCGGCAGCATCGGGCGCAAGCTGGATTTTATCGCGCAGGAGATGAACCGTGAGGCGAATACCATTTTGTCCAAGACCAGCGATCTGGAGATATCGAACCGGGCCATTGAATTGAAGACGGAGATTGAGAAGGTGCGCGAGCAGATTCAGAATATTGAGTAGACGTGACGGTGAAAGAGAGGCGTTCAGGCATGGGAAGGCTGATTCATGTAGGGTTCGGCAACGTGGTCAATACGGGCAAGATCATCGCGATCGTCAGCCCGGATTCTGCGCCGATCAAGCGTCTGGTGCAGAAGGCCAGGGAGGCAGGAACGGCGATCGACGCTACACAGGGGCGTAAAACGAAGGCAGTGCTGGTGATGGAGAATAACCAGATCGTGCTGTCGGCTTTACTTCCGGAGACCATCTCCGGCAGAGCACAGATGGAAGGCGGAGAGACAGATGAAGCGTAAAGGTATTTTGATTATTATTTCCGGGTTTTCGGGAGCGGGGAAAGGCACCCTGGTCAAGAGGCTGGTGGAGAAATATGACGGGTATGCGTTGTCTATTTCTGCAACGACCAGAGAACCCAGGCCCGGAGAAGTGGACGGCAGGGAATATTTTTTCCTGAAAAAGGAGGAGTTCGAGCGCAGGATCTCGGAGAGCGGGCTGATAGAATACGCTTGTTATTGTGACAATTATTACGGGACACCGCGGGAATACGTGGAGAAGCAGCTGGCGGACGGCAGGGACGTCATCCTGGAGATTGAGATTCAGGGGGCCTATAAGGTGAAGGAGCAGTATCCTGACGCTCTGACGCTTTTTGTCATGACGCCGGGGGCGGAGGAACTCAGATACAGGCTGGAGAGCCGGGGTACGGAATCGGCGGAAGTGATCGAGAAGCGTATGCAGCGTGCGGCGCAGGAGGCGCTCGGTATCGAGAAATACGAGTATATCGTGGTGAACGACAATCTGGAGAAGTGCGTCGATGAGGTGCACCGTATCATTATTGCGGCGCACAATGCACCACATAGAAATAGGGAATTTATTGATAATATCAGAAGGGAACTGGAAGGAGAAAAATAATGTTACATCCATCTTATGCAGATTTGATCAATGTAGTAAACAGCGGCGTAGAGGAGGGGGAGGATCCGGTAGTAAACAGCAGATATTCTATCGTGATGGCCACTTCCAAAAGAGCGAGGCAGATCATTGCCGGGGATGAGCAGCTGGTGGACGGCAGAGGCAAGAAAGCGCTGTCTGTGGCTGTGGAAGAGCTGAACCAGAGCAAGATCAAGATCCTGAGCGAGGAAGAGAAGGAAGAAGAGACAGAAGCGGAAGCGTAACGAAGGCTGCGTTGTCAGAAAGACTGTAGGAAGCATGAATAAGAAAATATTGTTTGTATCTCTCGGCTGTGACAAGAATCTGGTGGATTCCGAGATGATGCTGGGGATGCTTTTGAAGAACGGATACGAGTTTACCGATGACGAGCGGGAAGCGGATGTGGTGGTGGTCAATACCTGCTGCTTTATCAACGATGCCAAGGAAGAAAGCATCAATACCATTCTGGAGATGGCAAAACTGCGGGAGAGCGGGTCCATTGAGGGGCTGATCGTGGCGGGGTGTCTCGCCCAGCGTTACCGGGAAGAAATCCAGAAGGAAATCCCGGAGGTGGATGCCATTATCGGCACCATGGCGATCGACGAGATCGTACTGACTCTGGAGGAAGTCTGTAAGGGGGTCAGGCATAACCGTTACAGGAGCCTGGAGGAGAAACCGCTGACAGGTGTGGATCGTGTGGTGACGACAGGCGGCCATTATGCTTATCTGAAGATTGCGGAAGGGTGTGATAAGCACTGCACCTACTGTATCATTCCCAAAGTGCGCGGCAGTTATCGCAGTGTGCCGATGGAGAGTCTGGTAGAGGAGGCTGCCCGTCTGGCAGAGCGGGGTGTCAGGGAACTGATCCTGGTGGCTCAGGAGACGACGCTGTACGGGATGGACCTTTACGGACATAAGGCGCTGCCGGAGCTTTTGCACAGACTTTGCGGGATCAGCGGCCTGTATTGGATACGGATCTTATACTGCTATCCGGAGGAAATCGACGATGCACTGATCGAGACGATCCGGCAGGAGAAGAAGATCTGCCATTATCTGGATCTGCCGATCCAGCACGCTTCTGACGGAATCCTTAAGAGAATGGGACGCAGGACAGACAGGGCGCAGCTGGAGCGGATCATCGACAGGCTGCGGCAGGAGATTCCGGATATCTGTCTTCGGACCACGCTGATCACCGGTTTTCCGGGTGAGACGAAGGAAGATCATGAACAGCTGCTTGACTTTATTGACCGCATGGAGTTTGACCGTCTGGGGGTCTTTACCTATTCTCAGGAGGAAGATACGCCGGCGGCGCTTATGGAAGACCAGATAGAAGAGGAAGTCAAACAGAAGCGCTTCGCGGAACTGATGGAACTGCAGCAGGAGATCGCTTTTGCGGTGGCGGAAGATATGGTCGGCAGGGTGGTCACGGCTGTGGTCGAAGGCAGGGTCGCCGACGAGAATGCCTATGTGGCGCGGACATATAGAGATGCGCCGGGCGTGGATGGTCTGCTGTTCGTGAATACGCAGCGGGAGCTGATAACGGGTGATTTTGTTAAAGTGAGAGTTAGTGATGTCTATGAATATGATCTGATGGGAGTGTTGGAAGATGAATTTACCGAATAAACTGACAATGTTTCGTGTGATTTTGATCCCTTTTTTTGTAGTGTTTCTTTTGGTTGACATAACACCTGTTGATAAATGGATAGCACTTGCTGTTTTTATCATCGCCAGTCTGACTGACATGTTGGACGGCAAGATTGCCCGCAAATACAATCTGGTAACGAATTTCGGCAAGTTTATGGATCCGCTGGCGGATAAGCTGCTTGTCTGTTCCGCGCTTGTCTGTCTGGTGGCGGTTGACAGGATTCCGGCCTGGATGGTCATTGTGATCATCGCCAGAGAATTCATTATCAGCGGTTTCAGGCTGGTGGCATCGGACAACGGCGTCGTGATCGCGGCAAGCTACTGGGGGAAGTTTAAGACGACCTTTCAGATCATCATGATCTGTCTGATGATCGCGGATCTTGCGGCCCTGCAGCTTTTGACCACGATTGTGACATGGGTTGCGGTAATTCTGACAATAGTGTCATTGGTGGACTATCTGGTAAAAAATAAAGAGGTCATGAAGGATACGAAGTGATCCGGCACAGGACGGATTGTTGAGAAGGCAAAGAACCGGCAGAGGCACAGGCACCGGGGCTTACGAGTTGTACGGCGGCGGTAAAGTGCGCAAACGCCGCGGAGGGATGGAGATATGATCGTAGAACTGATTTCAGTAGGGACAGAAATTTTGTTGGGCAATATCGTGAATACCAATGCGGCTTATCTGTCTGAAAAGTGTGCCGGACTGGGACTCTCCTGCTTCTATCAGGATGTGGTGGGAGACAATGAGGACAGATTGTATGAGACGATAAAGACGGCGCTTGGCAGGGCCGATATCCTGCTGTTGTCAGGAGGGCTTGGGCCGACGCAGGATGATCTGACGAAGGAAGTGGCGGCCAGGGTCATGGGCAGGCCGCTGTATCTTCATGAGGAGAGCAAGGCGGCCATACAGTCTTTTTTTGAAAAAAGGGGACTGGAGATTACGGATAATAACTGGAAGCAGGCCATGGTGCCGGAGGGCTGCAGTGTGGTGGCAAATCCGAACGGTACTGCGCCGGGTATTATTATGGCTCAGGACGGTAAACATGTAATACTGATGCCGGGACCGCCCAATGAGATGATCCCCATGTTTGAGACGTCGATCATGCCTTATCTGAGCGGCCTGCAGTCCTGTGTGATCTATTCGCAGACGGTGAAGATCTGCGGAGTCGGAGAGAGTAAGGCAGAGACTATGGTAGCGGATCTGATCAATGAGCAGTCCAATCCGACACTGGCAACTTATGCCAAGACCGGGGAGGTTCATCTGCGGGTGACGGCCCGTGCAGAAGACGAGAAGGCGGCCAGAAAGCTGGTGAAGCCCATGGTCAAGGAGTTAAAAGGGCGGTTCGGCAATCATGTCTACACAACGGAGGATGATGTGACACTGGAGAAGGCGGTGGTGGATCTTCTGCTGGCCAACGGGCTGACCATCAGTACGGTGGAGTCCTGTACAGGCGGGCTTCTGGCGGCAAGACTGATCAACGTGCCGGGGGTATCGGAGGTTTTTAAATCCGGTTATATCACCTATTCCAATAAGGCGAAGCGCAGACTGTTGGGCATCAAAAAGAACACGCTTGCCAAGCACGGCGCGGTCAGCGAGGAAGTTGCCAGAGAGATGGCGAAGGGGGCGGCCATGGTGTCCAAGGCGGATGTGACCGTCAGTGTGACAGGCATTGCCGGACCGGACGGCGGCACACAGGAAAAGCCGGTGGGACTGGTATATATCGGATGTAAGGTCTGTGGGCGCTATACCGTCAGGAAATGCCTTTTTGGTGGTGACCGGGCGAAGATCAGGGAAAATACGGTTTCCTCCGCTCTGTCCTTGATGCGGGAGTGTATTTTGCAATATTACAGTGAAGTGACTTTTGGCGGCAAAGATAAATAGAATAACAGTAGTGATGGAAAAGCAGAGGGGAGAAAACAAATGGGGCGACCGGAAGAGTTAGACGATCATAACAATAACAGGGAAGAGAACGATGCGGTTTCCGATGTATATACGTCCGAGTCGAATACCGCGATCTACGGAACCCCGGAAGAAGATAATGTGACGGAGGCGGACGGTGTCTTCTCCGGACAGTGTGCGCCGGGCGGTGCTTCGTGTGATCATGATCCGTATGGACAACAGGCTCACAATAACAGTCCGTACACAACAGGGTCCTGTTATGGCCCATATGGAAATAGCGGGATGCAGAACGGCAGCCCGTATCAGAACAGTTCTAAAGGCAATCATAACAGTCCTTATGAAAACAAACCGGGACAGGGCGCCGATCCATATGGCAATAGTCCGTATCGTAATGGTTTTTATGGAAATCAGCAGAATAAAGGCGTTGGTCCGCAGCCGCAGAATTTATACAGCCCTTATGCGGTGCCGGCCGGAAAGAATAATACCAGGTTGATCATCGGTATTGTTGCCGGTATCATCATATTATTCCTGATCGCTGTTTTTGCGCTGACTTATAAAGCTGTTACCCTGTTTTCTGAAGAGAGAGCCAGATCTTACAGCGACAGTTATGAAGAGCATGAGTTTCACGACGACAGGGAGAAAAACAGAGAAAAGCGCAGAGAAGAATATGAGATGGATCCGTATGATTACGACGGATATGATTATTTTGGCGATGACTTTTATGACTACGACTATGATGACTATGGTTACGGCTATGATGATTACGGTTACGGTTATGATGATTATGGATATGATTATGACGATCAATACTACGTACTGCAGGACGATATCAAAACAGATCTGACATACTCTGTGGATTTTGAATATTATGAGTATGATACAGAGTATGAAGATGTGGATATTATGGTGACCTATCCTGTGATCACAGGCGAAAATGTGCCGAATCTTGCACATATGAACGATGTGATCCAGGAGGAAGTGGATCTCTTCAAAGACTATTTTGAAGAAGAATATGTGGATTATATGGAAGATGAGGGCAGCTATTTCTCGGCAGTTTCATCGGGGTTTGTCACCTATATGGATGAAGAAAAGCTGAGCATCGTATTTTCCGAATATATCTATACGGACTATTATAATTCCGCATATTTGTACTGTATCAATATAGATATGGAGAACGGCGTTATTCTGGACAATGAAAACATTCTCAGCATTGATGATGCGTTTTCAGTAGAATTCAGAAAGCAGAGTGATATCCAGAATGGAGAAATCGTATATTTGACCAGCATGACCGATCAGGAGATCACAGCGCTCTTCAATTCGCCGGATATCATTGTTTTCTACACACCGAAAGGGATGGAGATCGGGTTTAACTACGACGAAGGCTGGGTAACGGTTACTTACGAGGAATATGAGCAGTATTTGAAGGTATTTTGACAGAGTTTATTCTGCGTTACAGTTTGGGCCAGGGCTTTGCATTTACTGCAAAGTCCGTGAGAATATGTAAATTTGACCAAAGAAATCTGCTCTCGCCGCGGGCCGATCTGCTGTTATCCTGCGAAATTTTTGCTGGCTGTGTATTGCATGCTGGCTGCCTGTCTGGTAAGATAGAGGGAAGGAGCATAGCGGAAGTAATATGA
>VSOD01000152.1 GCA_009774655.1 Lachnospiraceae bacterium | reverse complement strand
CTGCCTGTACGGGAGGGGGGGCTCCCAGCTATTCATGAAACCACCGGGCGGTGTCGGGGGATAAGAGGGTCAGGCAGTCGGAAATTTTGGGGTTTGGCATGGGTTTGGCGCTCCTGTTTTTGTTTTTTATTTCCTGCATTTTGTTATAATTCTAATATAGCATGACGAACCTGTGGCTTCAAGACACACCATATGGTATGTGGATTGTTCCGGGGATTACGGCTGTATAAATATAAACTGAAGAATGCGAAGTGTAACAATAGCTATTTGCTTTGTTATGTGCTATATTAGATAGAAATGAAGCCGTCTGAGACAGGGGCAAATGGCAGGATGATTCAGGACAGGCTGGAAAAATTAAGAGACTGACAACATGGAGGTGCAAGATTGAAAATGAGAAGTTATTTTCATAACGTTTTGTGCCTTGAGAGAAGCGAAAGGAATGGATATAACTATGAAAATTTATGATATTTCGCAGGAGGTATTCGGAAGCAAAGTATTTCCGGGAGATCCTGCGCCTGGCATGCAGGCGGTGATGAGAATAGCGGAAGGCGGCAAGTGCAATCTGTCGGCATTTTCCATGTGTGCGCATAACGGCACCCATGTGGATGCGCCGTTTCATTTCTATGAAAACGGGAAGACCATAGAGGAGACTGATCTGGAACGCTATATCGGGATTGCTTACGTGGCAGCGCATGAGGGGATCGTGACGGCCAATGATGCGATCTCGATTCTGGAGAAGGCCAGGGAGACGGACCGCCGGAGCAGGAAAAGGGTTTTGATCAAGGGAAAAGCGGTTGTCTCGCTGGAGGCGGCAAAGGTGTTCGCCGAGGCCGGTATTCTGCTCCTGGGCAATGAATCGCAGACGGTAGGACCGGAGGAGGATTCAAGGGAAGTGCATCTGCAGCTTCTGGGCGCAGAGGTCACGCTGTTAGAGGGAATCCGGTTGGGCGAGGTGGAGGAAGGCGTCTATTTCCTGAATGCCGCACCGATCAATCTGGGCGGTGTGGACGGCGCACCCTGCAGGGCCGTGTTGGTGGAGCTTGGTTAATTGCTTAAGAAGAAGGAAAGAGAACGCGGGAGAACAGGAGAGGCTTGGCATATGGGAAGATCGGTTGCGATAGGCGTTCAGGATTTTGAGACCATCACAGCAAACAATTATTTTTACGTAGACAAAACGGATTTTATTCGGGAATGGTGGGAGAATGGGGACAGTGTGACGCTGATCACCCGGCCCCGGCGTTTTGGCAAGACGTTGAATATGAGTATGTTGGAGCGCTTTTTTTCTGTAAAGTTTGCCGGGCAGGGCCAGCCTTTCGAGAAGCTGCACATATGGAAGGATGAGAAGTATCGAAGCCTGCAGGGAACTTATCCGGTGATCAGTTTAAGTTTTGCCAATGTCAAGGAAAACACTTTTGAAAAAGCGAAGGTGCGATTCTGTCAGATACTGACGGATCTGTACAGCCGGCATGATTTTCTGCGGACAGGCAATGTCCTGACGGAAAAAGACCTGGAATATTTTAACAGGGTCTCCGACTATATGACGGAGGCGGATGCCGTTGTCGCCCTGCACAGGCTGTGTGAGTTTCTGCAGCGCTATTACGGCAGGAAGGTGATCATTCTGTTGGATGAGTATGACACGCCGATGCAGGAAGCCTACGTGAACGGCTTCTGGAATGAGATCGTGTCCTTTATCAGAAATTTATTCAACGCGACGTTTAAGACCAATCCCTTCTTGGATAAGGCGGTGATGACCGGGATCACGAGAGTCAGTAAGGAGAGTATCTTTTCCGATCTGAATAATCTGACGGTGGTGACAACAACCGGCAATAAGTATGAGGCTGCTTTTGGTTTTACACAGAGTGAGGTTTCGGATGCGCTGGCGGAATTCGGGGTATCTGCCATGGAAGAGCGGGTCAGGGAGTGGTACGATGGTTTTACTTTCGGAAGCAAGACCGATATTTATAATCCCTGGTCCATCATAAACTTTTTGAGCGAGAAGAAATTGTATACTTACTGGGCCAATACCAGCAGCAACAGCCTGGTCGGAAAGCTGATCCGGGAAGGCAGCAGGGATGTGAAGCTGATCATGGAAAATCTTTTGCAGGGAGGTGTCCTCCGCACGAAGATAGATGAGCAGATCGTTTTTGACCAGCTTGACTATAATGAGTACGCGATCTGGAGCCTGCTTCTGACAAGCGGGTATCTGAAAGTGGAAGAGCATACCGTGGATGCAGAGAACGGCAGAACGGAGTATGCTCTGCGCCTTGCCAACAAGGAAGTAAAACTGATGTTTGAAGACATGATCGAAGGCTGGTTCAAACAATATGTACCGGCTTACAACGATTTCATCAAGGCGCTGCTTCTGCATGATAAGAAGGCGATGAACGTCTATATGAACAGAGTCGCCCTGGCAACTTTCAGTAATTTTGACACCGGAAACAGGCCTTCTGAAAGTGCGGAACCGGAACGTTTTTATCATGGATTTGTGCTGGGTTTGATGGTGGAGCTGGCGGATCGGTATGTGATCACCTCGAATCGTGAAAGCGGCTTCGGCAGGTATGATGTGATGTTAAAACCAAAGGCCGGCGCGGCGGGCCGGGAGGATGCCGTTATTCTGGAATTTAAAGTGCATGATGGGGAAGAAGAAAAAACGCTGCAGGATACGGTGAATGCGGCACTTGCACAGATTGATGAGAAGCAGTATGCGGCAGTGCTGGAGGCGGAAGGGATACCGGCAGAGCGTATCAGAAAGTACGGGTTTGCATTTCAGGGTAAGAAAGTATTGATCGGATAGATGCCGTTTTGATAAAAGGTGCATAAAATAAAACAGTGTACAAATGCTATAGAGGGAAAGGCGGGATGGTGATATGCAGCTGGCACTTGGATTATTGATCCCTTTTGCGGGGACGACACTTGGTTCTGCAATGGTATTCTGGATGAGACGTGAGATGAACAGGAAGCTGGAGAAGATGCTTCTTGGATTTGCTTCCGGGGTGATGATCGCGGCTTCCGTGTGGTCTTTGTTGATCCCGGCTATCGACATGGCAGAAGAACAGGGGAAGGCAGGATGGATTCCGGCAGCAGTCGGGTTCCTTGGCGGTATTGCGTTCCTGCTGGGGCTGGACAGTATGGTGCCGCATCTGCATTTGGAGAGCGCAGAACCGGAAGGACTGGAAGCCAATTTAAAAAAAACAACCATGCTTGTCCTTGCGGTGACGCTGCACAATATTCCGGAAGGCATGTCTGTGGGTGTTACTTTTGCGGGCGCGCTGT
The DNA here is from genome assembly GCA_009774655.1 of Lachnospiraceae bacterium. GTDB lineage: Bacteria > Bacillota > Clostridia > Lachnospirales > Lachnospiraceae > UBA3282. The sequence continues at coordinate 5,771 of VSOD01000152.1, read as the reverse complement.
TGGGAAATACCGGCATTACCATGGCAGGTGCGTTTACGCTGGCGGCGGGCATCGCCATCCAGAATTTTCCGGAAGGGGCGATCATCTCCATGCCGCTTAGAAGCGAGGGGATAGGCAGATGGCGGGCGTTTGTCTACGGTGCGCTGTCGGGTGTCGTGGAACCGGTTGCGGCGGCAGTCACCATCCTTTTGGCAGAACAGATCGTGCCGGCGCTTTCCTATATGCTGGCTTTTGCGGCCGGTGCCATGATATATGTGGTGGTGGAGGAGCTGATCCCGGAATCCCAGGCGGGAGAACACAGCAATATCGGCACCATCGGCGTTGCGGCAGGATTCGTCCTGATGATGATACTGGATGTGGCGCTGGGATAGCGCTGCATATGAAACAACAGCCTTTTGGAAAAGGTATTCCGATACTCACTTGGCGAAAGCCCGGTGAGTTTTTTGCAGGCATTCCGCATTTTGTGGAAAACATTGACATCTGTGCGGAAAGCGGAGCGTTGAAGACAGCTCCGGTGATTTATACGGACGCGGAAGAACTACAATGGATGGAGCAGGAGAAGCTGAGCGGTATTGTGGAAGGAAACGGGGAAAACAAAGTGCGGATCAGGATATAGAAAGGGCAGATATATAAAAAGCTAATATATTATCCAGTAGTTGCATTTTATGAAGAGTTGGGATAAAATATTATCTATGAATACATCATTTTTTTTATCAAAAACACCGGGCGAGATACAGAGACTAATCGCAGACCGTATCCGTACCATCCGCAGGAGACGGAAGATATCGCAGGTGAAGTTAAGTCAGTTGTCAGGCGTAAGCCTGGGGTCTGTGAAGCGATTTGAACGAAGCGGTGAGATTTCTTTTCTCTCCCTGATCAAAATTGCAACTGCGCTTGAGCTGGAAGAAGAACTGGAGCATTTATTTGTGGACGTTCCGCCTGCGTCTATAGAGGAGATCATTCGTGGACAGGATTAAACAGTTAAATGTGTTTTATCATGAAAGAAAGGTCGGAACCCTGGCTTTGTACAAGGAAAGGCTGGCAGCTTTTGAATATGACAAAGAATGGATCGAAAGTGGATTTCCAGTCAGCCCGTTTTCCCTGCCGTTGGAAAAGAGAGTCTTTCTTCCTAAAGCAGATCCCTTCGGAGGTCTGTTTGGTGTGTTCGCGGATAGTCTTCCCGATGGATGGGGGCGTTTGCTGGTAGACCGCCTGATGCTGAAAAACCATATAGATCCTGTCACGGTCGGAAATCTGAACAGGCTTGCTATCGTAGGGGACTCGGGTATGGGGGCGCTTTCTTACAGGCCGGAGATACCTTTATGCGCGGAAGCGGCGGCACTGGATTTGGATCAGGTTGCCGAGGAATGTGAGAAGATGCTGAAAATAGAATATTCGGATAATTTAGACCAGTTATTTCAACTGGGCGGTTCATCCGGAGGAGCAAGGCCCAAAATATTAACAAAGATAGACGGTGAGGAATGGATCATCAAATTTCCATCCTGTGATGACAAAAAAGATATAGGGAAACAGGAATATGAGTATTCCCTGTGTGCGAAAGAATGCGGTATTGAAATGATGCAGACAAGACTTTTTCCGTCTGAAAGATGTGCCGGATATTTCGGAACGAGGCGCTTTGACCGAAAACGGGATGCCGGAGGGGCCGTGGGCAAAATTCATATGCTGTCGGTCAGTGCCATTCTGGAAACATCACACCGTATTCCGAATCTGGACTATCATCTCCTGATGAAACTTACACTGGAAGTTACGAAGGATTTTTCAGAAGTGTTGAAGTTGTATCGCCTGATGTGCTTTAATGTGTTTGCTCATAACAGGGACGATCATTCCAGGAATTTTTCTTATCTGTATGATGAGCAGGAAGCATGTTATAAACTTACTCCGGCCTATGATCTTACTTACAGTCATTCTCTTAACGGGGAGCACGCTACGACGGTCAACGGAAACGGGATAAATCCGGATATGGAAGAAATACTGGAGGTAGCGGTTCAGGCAGGTATCAGGGAAACGCAGGCAAGAAAAATTGCGTGCGATATACGGGAGTGCGTTGAGGATATGCTTGAGGGATATCTCAAAAAGCATATGGTTTACAAAATTTAAAGGAGGAAACAAACATGTTGCATTATTTTGAAGAGAAGGACGGCAGCCTGCTTTTCCGGGAGAACGGGGAGAGCGTGATGGTAACGCCCTGGGGTGCGAACAGCTTTCGGGTGCGGGCGGCGTTTCTGGGCGAGATCGAAGAGGGGAGCGTGGCCCTGTCTGCGCCGCAGGATCCGGCACAGGAAGGCAGTATCAGCATAGAGGAGCAGCGGGCGTCCATCACCAATGGGAAGATCCGGGCAGAGCTTACCGTGAATCCCTGGGGGAAGGCGCTGCAGATCACTTTCTATGATCAGAAGGGAAAAGTGCTGCTGCAGGAGATTCCCAACGGCGGCGCGCTGCAGAAGAAGGCGAGGCGTTTCCGACCTCTGGCCGGCGGCGGGTATCATCTGAAAGCCAGTTTCGTGTCCGATCCGGAAGAAAAGATCTACGGTATGGGACAGTACCAGCAGGAAACCTTTGACTTAAAGGGATGCAATCTGGAGCTGGCCCACAGGAATTCACAGGCCAGTGTTCCTTTCTATATTTCCAGCCTGGGGTATGGCTTTTTGTGGCATAATGCGGCCATAGGCGAGGTGCATTTCGGCAGCAACACTACGGAATGGATCGCGGAAGATACCAGGCAGCTGGATTACTGGATCACGGCGGGAGACACGCCGGTACAGATCGAGGAGGCCTATACGGCCGTGACGGGCAGGGTGCCGATGATGCCGGAGTACGGTCTGGGCTTCTGGCAGTGTAAGCTGCGTTATTACAATCAGGAGCAGGTGCTGCAGATTGCCCGGGAATACAAGAAGCGTGAGATTCCGGTAGATGTGTTGGTGATTGATTATTACCATTGGCCCCGGTGTGGTGACTGGCGTTTTGATGAGGAGTATTTCCCGGATCCGGCGGCGATGATACGGGAGATACAGGATATGGGTATCCGGGTGATGGTATCCATCTGGCCGCAGGTGGACTGGCGCAGTGAGAATTACGAGGAGATGAAGCAGCAGGGACTTCTGGTAAAAAGCAATTCCGGCGTGGACGTGCAGATGATCTTCCACGGCAACAATGTGTTCATGGATGCTACCAACCCGCGCACAAGGGAGTACGTGTGGGAGAAATTCCTGAAGAATTATGCAGATCTGGGCATCCGTACTTTCTGGCTGGATGAGGCGGAGCCGGAGTTTACCACGTATGATTTTGCAGATTACCGTTATCATGCCGGTTCCGTGGCACAGATCGGCAATATCTATCCGCGGGAATACGCACGGCTTTTCTATGAAGGACAGAAGGCGGACGGACAGGAGGATATCGTGAATCTGATCCGTTGTGCCTGGGTGGGCAGTCAGAAATATGGAGCACTTGTCTGGTCGGGGGATATTATGTCAACCTATGAGGACTTCCGCAAACAGATCTGCGCGGGCATACATATGGGGCTCTGCGGAATTCCCTGGTGGACCACGGATATCGGCGGATTTCACGGCGGCAATATCCACGACGATGGTTTTAAGGAGCTGTTGATCCGCTGGTTCCAGTTCGGCGCTTTCTGTCCGGTCATGCGTATTCATGGCTGCCGCCAGCCCGGGCAGCAGATCGTCAATAAAGCGGGTGAGGTGCGCGAGTGGACAGGCGCGGAGAATGAGGTCTGGAGTTACGGGGAAGAGAACTATGAGATCATGGTGAAGTTCATCCGTATCCGGGAGATGATGCGTGATTATACGCGGAGCCTCATGCAGGCGGCACATGATGTGGGGGCGCCGGTGATGCGGGCCATGTTCTATGAATTTCCGGAAGATAAGGTATGCTGGGAGATTCAGGACGCCTATATGTTCGGGCCGGATATTCTGGTGGCGCCCATCTGTCATGAGAAGGCAGCAGGCCGCAGCGTATATCTGCCTGCAGGCACGTTCTTTGTGCACGCCGGGACAGGCGACAGATATGAGGGCGGCCAGTGGTACGAGGTGGCGGCGGATATTCATACCATACCGGTATTTTTGAGAGAAGGCAGACAGGACTATCTGATCGGGAAGATTTGATCCGTGCCGAAAAAGAATATTGAAACAGGATAGACAAAGGGAGAATACTATGGACAAAAACAGATTTGCCATCACCCCGCCCATGGGGTGGAACAGCTACGATTACTATGACACCACGGTGAATGAGGCACAGGTCAGGGCGAATGCGGACTATATGGCGGCGCATCTGAAAGCGTTCGGCTGGGAGTATGTGGTGGTGGATATTGAATGGTACAGTAACGATGCTGGAACGGTGCGGGACAGTTTCCAGTATATTCCGTTCGGGGATATCGAGATGGATGAGTATGGCAGGCTGCAGCCTGCGCCGGAGCGTTTTCCCTCTTCGGCAGACGGAAAGGGCTTCGGGCCGCTGGCGGACTATGTGCACAGTCTGGGATTAAAGTTCGGAATCCATATTATGCGGGGGATTCCCCGTCTGGCGGCGCAGCGGCATTGTCCGGTGCTGGGGGCCAAAGAGACGGCAGACAGGATCGCGGATCCTTCTTCGATCTGCATCTGGAATCCGGATATGTATGGCGTGCGCAGTACGGCGGACGGACAGGCCTACTATGATTCCCTGCTTGCCATGTACGCGCAGTGGGGTGTGGACTTTATCAAGTGCGACGATATCTGTGACAGCAGACTGTACAGGACGGAGCCTTTTTCCGGCTGGGAGGAGACGAGAATGATCCACCGGGCCATCGAGAAATGCGGCCGGCCCATTGTTCTCAGCCTTTCGCCGGGACCGGCTCATATCGACCGGGCATGGGAGTACTGCAGGTATGCGAATATGTGGCGGATCACCGATGACTTCTGGGATGAATGGAGCCTGCTAAAGGCGATGTTTGCCCGCTGTGAGATGTGGCAGGATCACGTGCGGGAGGGATGTTTCCCGGACTGCGACATGCTGCCGCTGGGGAAGCTGGGCAAGGGCTTCGGGAACGGCGAGTGGGATACCCGCTTTACGAGGGAGGAGCAGAAGACCATGATGACATTATGGTGCATGTTCCGCTCTCCGCTGATGATCGGGGCGGAGCTGACACGGCTGGACGACTGGACACTGTCTCTGCTGACAAACGGAGAGCTGCTTGCGATGCTGGGAGAGAACTGCAGCGGAACGCAGCTTGTGCGCACGGAAGAGTACGCTGTCTGGAAGAATAAAGACGAGGCGTCCGGCAGGCTCTGTGTGGCGCTTTTTAACTTAAGCGACGGGGACAGAGAGCTTTCCATTGCCCTTTCTGCGCTGGGCGAGGAGACCTGTGAGAAGCAGCAGGATGCAGCGCTGTATGAGATCTGGGAGAAAAAGGAGAGCAGCACGGTAGACGGCAGGATCGTGGTACAGGTGCCGGCACATGGAGTGAAGGTCTATCGGGTCGGCCGATAGAAGGGGGCCGGTCGGAAGGGATACTTCATATAAGGGAGTGTCCTTTTCGGCGTTTGGGTTTTTCTGTGGTACAAATGTTATAACCCCGATGAAAATGGTTTACAGTCTGTAAGCTAAATGGAACTATCTGTTTTAAAACATATTCGTTTTTCACATCGTCTGCCAGATAAGAATATCCGCCTTTTCTATTCCATAGTAAACGACGTTAATTCTTTCCGTTTGACTCTAGGAAAAAGAGCATAAAGTAGCAAGCTTGTCATTGGGCTTCT
>VSOD01000151.1 GCA_009774655.1 Lachnospiraceae bacterium | reverse complement strand
GGCCAGGGATACGGCGGGGAGCAGGCAGGCCTCCTGATTGGAGCTGTTCAAGGTGGTACTCATAACAGCCCACCGGTCGCCGCCATCCTGTATTCTGCCATAGCTGGTATCGTGATCAAGCCGGGGCACAATGACCTGATCAAGAAAAACACCTTCTTCGGAATCCGCCAGAAAAAGTCTGTCCCCGTCTCTGGAGATGCGCAGCGCCGCATTCTGGTCCAGCCAGACCAGCGCATGCCCACCGGCAGGCACCATAAGTCCTTCCAGAGAGTATTTCTCCGGTTCCTTCTCATCGTCTGTGAGGAAACAGCCGTCCAGAGAAATATCGGATTTCCCCGGATTGTACAATTCAACACAGTCGGAATATCGACCATTTGCATCTCTTCCGGCAGAGAAATTACAGCTGCAGATTTCGTTGATGACGACCTTGGGCTCCTTCCAACGGTCGCTGCAGCCGGCGGCAGCCAGCGCCAGAGGTGCAAAAAACAGGATTATTTTTTGTAAATGTCGTTTGTTCATGCCAATTTCCCTTAATGACATTTAGTGAATGTCAACTAAGTACAAATAATATCATATAGTGTTTTAAATGACAAGCAGTGAATGTCATTTAAAGGGGGATTTTTGTTATACATTTCAAGAGCTGTGCACGGCAAACCGTATATGGAAGCCGTTCATGGCAGGTGCTTATGAGGGAAACGCTCTTATGGAGGGGGGAACATGTACAAAAACAGAGCGAGTTCAGGAAAAAACAACATATCAGGGGATAATATTGCCCGGATCCGCAAGCAACTGACGCCCAAGGTGTCGCAGCGGTTTCTTGCAGACAGGATGCAGCTGGAAGGAATCGAGCTGGACAAGAATGCGATCCAGCGCATCGAAAGCGGCGCCAGATTTATCACGGATATTGAGTTGAAGGCTTTTGCGAAGGTGCTTGCGGTGAGTTATGAAGAGCTGCTGGAGGAGTAGTTATTATTCACGGTGCCCTGCACCTTGCTGCAGAGCATCCGGCCGATAACTTTACGGTTTCAGGCATCCAGCCTCTCGCCGAAGGCGACTTGGAATGGGCTGGATGCGTTACAGTTTGCGGCCGGTTAGGCCGTGAACTGTAACGAGGAGTAGACAAAGGCCTGTGCCCTGAAAGGCTTTTGTTTACATGAGAAACCGGGGATGATAGAATAAGGCATAGAGGAAGGAGAGAATCTCATGCGGAGCGATCGCTATTTTAACACAGAAGGAGTATGTATCCCGCAGCTGCATTATATGGTAAGGCTTGATGACAGACTGAAGGAGATCAAACGCCTTTTTGTGGACAGGGGTAAATATTTTGTCATCAACAGAGGGCGGCAGTATGGAAAAAAACGGATATGTGGCGGTGGCAAACAGGATTTTTGAAATGGCGCTTCTGAATATGTTTATGACAAAAGAAGCGTTGGACAGTGAGGCGTTTCGTTATGGCCAGCGCGACAGGAATCAGTTTGTCAGAAATGGCAGGCTGAACATGGAACTTGTGCTGGAAAAGTTTGTGGTACATTTTACAGATATTTATAGTGGAAATGATGACAGATTTGTAGAAAAGTATGGACGGAAATTTTTTCTCCTCTATCTGAAACCTGTCATCAACGGTGTGGGGAATTATTATCTGGAAGCACAGACCAGAGATGCAGGGCGAACGGATGTTGTCGTCGATTATATGGGTGAACAGTTTGTTGTGGAACTCAAGATCTGGCACGGCAATGAGTATAATGAACAGGGAGAAGAACAGCTTGCGGCTTATCTGGATTACTTTCATCTGAACAGAGGATATATGCTCAGTTTCAATTTTAATAAGAAGAAGGAAGCCGGCGTCAGAGTTGTAAAACTGGGCGACAAGGAGATCGTGGAAGCGATGGTGTAGAAGAGAACAAAGGGGGCAGGTGGGAAGATCAGGGCAAATAAAGAGCTGGCATACCATGTGCTTGATGTGATCGATACAATGATGAAGAGCAGTGACAGCGGGCGGTTCGAGGAAGTCAATTCGACGTGCGAACGGCCGCTGTCACTGACAGAGAAGTTATAATACTGCTATGCTTTCCTGACGACAGGAATCCATACCTCGTATTGTGCATTTTGCGGGTCGGGATTCAGGTAGACTTCGACATCGGGCGCGTTGCCGTATTCGTATCCCGATGTCGGCAGCCATTCCGTCACAATGCGTCGTTCCAGTTCCTGAATGGACTGGTTGGTACCCGCTCCGGGAAAAACAGCCCAGGTGGCTGCCGGTACAGTATATTCTTCCAGATCCTTGTCCGTCTGTGAAGATGACACCGCAATGTAGTAACGCCATGGTTCCGTATCATTGCAGGTGCTGACGCCGAGCACGCCCATGGGTTGGGTGTCCATCAGGCCGGTCAGCTTCCGCAGCGTTCCGTTCATGACTATCTCCTGCCATTTCCGGGGAATGACTGCGAAATTTTTTTCAATGTCCTTTTCCAGCGGTACGGATACGCCTACGATACGGAAGGCGGCTTTTGTTTCAATTCGATAATTCATTTCTTCCACTCCTTTGACTATGAGCTTAAATGAGACAGGGGGAAAAGATTTGACGGATACGCCTTCGTTTTTTACGGCAGAAGGGGCGATTCCGTGAACAGACTGAAAAGCCCTGTTGAAGGCGGTGGGGGAATTGTAGCCGTATTTGCCTGCCACATCAATGATCTTTATACCGGTACTCTGTAAATCTACGGCGGCCAGCGACATTCTCCTCCTGCGGATATATTCGGATAAAGGAACGCCTGCCATATAAGTAAACATCCGCTGGAAATGATAGGAAGAACAGCAGGCAATCTTCCCGAGCCGTTCATAATCTATTTCCTCCGTCAGATGTTCCTCGATATAACCTACCGCATCATTCAATCTCTCGATCCATTCCATAGTTCTGATCCTCCTGATTGTTTTATAGGTAACGACATTAGAAATTTCGTTTACTATAGTATATAGTAGCATTTTTCCCTTTTCCTCTCAATCTTTGCACGAAAAAGAGAGGTCGGTTGATTTTTCATGCTGGCAATGAGTCAGAGATAAGTCTAATTGTATACAAATAATACTTTGATATACATATGAAAAACAATGAAAAAGGATGTATTTTCAGAAAAACAAACAATAAATATGCATATTGAACAAAAATATAAGTAAATTAAGTGGAAATTTACAGTTGAATTTATCATACGTAGAACGTATAATGTATACATGAAAACTTCCAAAAAGCTATCCAACTATGTAAGAGCGTATAACTATATAAAAGAAGGAATCCTGCAGGAAAGATATGACGAAGCGTATGTGTTCATCGAGGCAGTGATTGCCGACGAGCTGGGAATCAGTCGGACGCCCGTCAGAGAGGCAATCAAGATGCTCCGCACGGAGAACTGGCTGCAGAGTGTCCCGAAGAAAGGTATTGTGTGCAGGCCTTTTACGACAAAAGATATCGAAAACGTCTACAAAATGGCAGGTGCGGTAGAGTCTATGATCGCCTGTGATATCGCTGAGGAACGGGGCGCATATGATCTGCCAGTGCTGCGGGAATATGCAAAAGCAATGACCGAAGCCATGGAACGTGGGGATAAGGAGGGGTGGCTGGAAGCTGACTGCGGTTTTCATGAACAATTGTTGGATTTAAGCCACAACAGATTTGCAGTTTCCGCAATGAGGCAGATGCAGCAGTTGATTGAAGTGGTGAGGATCCGTTACACAGGACTGCACATAAGTTCCATGGAGAAATCGACGCAGTTGCATAGACTTGAGTGTGAAGCCATCATTTCCGGGGATGCCGGTTTTGCCAGGGCTTTGGTTGAGCAGCACTGGAAGGTAACGCTGCAGGATGTGATGGAGAAGAGCAGAAAGGAGTGATGACGAAACACAGAGAAAAGGTGGGATTAGAGAGGAGGGTGGAGAACAATGATAACAAAAGAAGTATATTTCAGGGCCAGAAAAGAGGCCGCGGCATGCATCAAGGCAGCCGGAATCGTACTGTCTGATCAGGAAATTGAGAAAATGGACGTAGCTGATTTTGGGCTGGGCAACTTGGCAGTGGAGGGCGCGCAGATTGTTTCTCTGATCGATACGGATAAGATCGCAATGAGAGTGATCGCATTATTTCCGGGACAGACAGAGCCGGAACACTGGCATACGGGATTTGACGGCTATGAAGGAAAGCAGGAGACCTTAAGGATCATAAGCGGCAGGCTGTATCTTTATCTGCCGGGAGTTGATACAGTGAGCAGGGGGCGAATACCGAAAGGGCGGGAACAGTATTACACATCCAGGAATGAGCATGTGCTGGAGCCTGCGGATACGATCACCATGCCGCCGCTGCAAAAGCACTGGTTTCAGGCCGGGCCAGAGGGGTGCGTATTTTATACGGTATCAACTCTGGCGGTTGATGCAAGAGATCCTTTTACCAATCCTGATATTGTACGGAAAACGAAAGTAGCAGACAATGATTATGTAGCAAACAATACATCCTACGTATAACGACCTACTAAATAATGAAAGCATGAATTGTTACAGAAGGAGGAATGATAGAAATGAAGACAAGAAAGTATGCGACCATTACGGGCTTTATGGGCGGTCTGCAGGACAGGTTCGCTAATTATCAGCCGAAGAGAAGCATGGAAGAGATGGTGGCCATGGCAGCAAAGATCAAGGGGTGTTCGGGGCTGGAGGTCGTTTATCCGCAAAATTTTACGGAGCCGGCCTATGTGAAAAGGCTGTTGGAGGATCACGGCCTTGGCGTCTCTACCGTGAACCTGAATGTGAAAGGAGAAGAGAAGTTCCGATACGGTTCGTTTTCCAGCGTGGAAAAGGCGGTGCGGGAGGAATCCGTGCGCTATTTGAAGAACGCCATGGATGCGGCGGCAGAGCTTGGGTGCGGTATTGTAACGACGGCCCTTCTAAATGACGGGCAGGATTATCCGTTTGAAATTGACCAGTATGACGCCTTTAACAGAGCGCTGGAGGGAATTCAGGAATGCGCCGAATACCGGAAGGATGTAAGGATCAGTTTAGAGTATAAGCTGGCAGAGCCGAGGATTCACTGCCTGTTCAACAATGCTGGCAAGATGGCCTGTTTTGCCTGGATGACAGGTTGTGAAAATGTGGGAGTCACGCTTGATTCCGGTCATGCATATCTTGCGCTGGAGGAGCCGGCGGATACGGTTAGCTTCCTTGCGGCGGCAAAAAGACTTTTCTATGTGCACATCAATGATAATACGAGAAACTGGGATTGGGATATGATACCAGGAACCGTGAACTTCGTGGAGTTTGTGGAATTTGCACACGCGTTGAACAGAGTTGGCTATGACGGCTGGTTGACTGCGGATGTTTTCCCGGGACGTTATGATCCCGTGAGGATCATGGAGAAGACGTTTGAGTGGATGGATTTCATATTCAGCGTTGCAGACAACATTGATGAGCAGAAACTGAAAGCACTGCAGAACGAGAAGGATACGTTCGGGATTCTCGACTATATCAAGTCGCTGATGTAATGTGTCAAAAAGAGTGTTTGGATGGAGGTACAGCATGGCAAAAACATCATACAAAATTGAAAACGGGGAATTTTATATTAACGGCAGGCTGACTTACAGTGAGATTCCGCATGGAAATCCGCAGGTAAGAGGACTGCTGTTCAACGCCAGATTTATCAATGGAGTGTTCGACGATATCAATCCGGATCATGCCGGCAAGTATGACAGATTCGGTAGAAAATTCGACAGGGATCGGAACACGGAGGACCTGATCAAGGCATTGCCGGCGTGGTATGAGGCCGGATTGCGGGCGATCACGGTAGGGCTTCAGGCGGGCGGGCCTATTTATACGTATGAAGACTGGGGCGGTATTTGTACGAATGCTTTTTCAACGGATGGAAGGAGTCTTAACAAAGATACATGGGACAGGCTTGTAAGGATCCTGAAAGCGGCGGATGAGCTGGGGATGCTGGTCATCGTGAGTTTCTTTTATCAGGCACAGATTCAGTATCTGGAAAATGACGGGTCCATTCTCGAAGCATCGAAGACAGCCTGTCAGGCGCTGCGGGAACTGGAATATGACAATGTCATCATCGAGATTGCCAATGAATACAACATTCTGGATGCGCATGTGAAGGATACGGCTCTGATCAAAGGTAAGAACATGGCTGCGTGGATTCGCAAAGTCAGAGAATGGACGGATGGCAGGTTTGCAGTCGGTTCCAGTGCAGGCGGTATTTACGCGGACAAGGAGGTCATTCTGGCCAGTGACATATCTCTTGTGCACGGGAATACGGCCCGCCGTCAGGAACTGCACGACTTTGTCCGCAGGATACGTTCCTGGAAACCGGAGCAGCCTGTGGTGGTGAATGAAGATTCGCCGCTGTTTACGCACCTTGAGGTTGCCGTGGAAGATCATTTTTCCTGGGGATACTACAACAATATGACCAAGCAGGAGCCTCCCTGCGACTGGGGGATCACGAGAGGAGAGGATGAATATTTCGCACAGCGGCTTTCCGGGCTTATTGGAATCAGCAGGCCGGATATGGAAAATGAAGTATATCTGCAGGGTTTTGAACCGGAAATGACGATCGCGGGCGGCAGGTATGTGAGAGCAGCGTGCAGAAGGCCGGAATTGATTGACAGGGTACGCTTTTATGAGGATGATACTTTGCTGGATGTGGCCTATGCGGAGCCTTTTATGCTCTACAGCGAGGCAACCTGGATTCAGGAGCCATATTTTCCGTCAAGAGGTGCGGCGGCGTTTCGAGCAGAGGTGGTTATGCTGGACGGACAAGTTGAGATTTTACGGCAAAATCTTAAGGATTTGTAAGATATGCATAATTTTAACAATGTGGAATTGGGCTAAATGTAGAAATTGTCAGGTTGTGTTGACTTTTGTATAGTGTGATGCTAGAATCAAAACATAATACGTAATACATCCTACGTATGACAAATAAAAGTAAAGATACTCCAGCATAACAAAGCAACAAAAAACAAGAAGTAACAAAACCAAAAAGGAAACAGGAGAATTATGGGAAAGACAAAGCTTCAGATCTGTAACACAAAATTTCTGATCAACGGGGAATTGACCTACAGTGAATATCCTGACTGCCCGGAGGAGAACAGGGGGCTTTTGATGAATGCCCGCTTTATTCAGGGAATCTTTGACGATAAGGCAGATGCGTCGAGATTTGAACGCTTTGGAAGGCATTTTGATCCGGAGGAGAATACGGCCAGTCTGATCGCTGCACTTCCTGCATGGTATGCACACGGGCTGAGGGCTTTTACAGTCGGGTTTCAGGGCGGAGGTCCCTGCTTTACGATGGCAGACCTGCAGAGCATTGACAACAACCCTTTCAGTGAGGATGGGATGCATATCGACAGGCGATATCTGGATCGTATGCACAGAATCATTGAGGCGGCGGACGAATTGGGAATGGTGGTGATCGTGAGCTGTTTTTACGGACATCAGGTACGATTCCTGAGAGACGATATCGCCGTGATGGAAGCTGTGAAATCAGTGTCGAACTGGCTTCGGGATCAGGGATATACGAATGTGATCCTGGAGATCGCAAATGAGCACAACATCGATCCGTACAAGGTACATCCGATTCTCTATGATGAGAAGGGAATTGTCGAGCTGCTGCACATAGCAAGAAGAGAGTCGGCAGGCATTCCGGTCGGATGCAGTTCCACCAACAGCTATTTTCCGGAAAAGATTGCCAGAGAATCGGATGTTATTCTGATTCACGGAAATAATATGCCAAGACAGGATTTTTACAATTATATACAGCTTGTCAAAAAGATCAAACCCGAAAGGCCCATTGTATGTAATGAAGATTCTCAGGCGCTTGGAAATATGTGGGTGGCGTTAAACGAAGGGATTTCCTGGGGCTACTATAACAACATGACGAAGCAGGAACCGCCTGTTGCCTGGCAGATCACGGAAGGAGAAGACCGTTTCTATGCCATGAGGATGCGTGAGAGCTTCGGAATCGGCGGAAATACGCTGCAGCCGGAAGAGCAGTTTTATCTGCAGGGATTGAAAGCGGATGAGACTTGTGACGGGAAACGCTGGATCCGACTGGCGAGTATGTATCCGGAGACGATCAAGAAAGTGATCTTTAAACGGAACGGGGTATATTTTGCCACAGCCTACGACGATCCTTTCACCATCCATTACATTGTAAACTGGCTGCAGGGGCCGGTGGAGGGCATTGAAGAAGGGGAAGTCTGGACGGCGGAGGTATATCTGGCGGACGGCAGCGTGATCGTCAAAGAGGCGGTTGCAGAACAGGATGACAACAGGTATTGAAGACAGCAGCCACAGCAGGCACGGAGAGGTACTTATGAGAAAATTATATGCATTATACACAGTCAACAATTTTATGGAAATGATCTATAACCCTTTTGCAAAACCGTTCGAGGAGGAACATCCGGATATCAGGATCTATAATATCATGGATGACAGCCTGCTGACGGATACCAGGGCACAGGGGAAGATGACACCTGTGATCGCCACACGAATGCTGCACTATGCGCAGGCGGCGGAGGCGTCCGGTGCGGAAGGCATTATCGTTACCTGCACCTCAGTCAATGAGGCAACCAGGCTGATCAGGCCCTTTTTACACATTCCGATCATCAATATCGAGGAGCCGGTTGCAGAGATGGCCGTGGAGAAGGGCAGCAGGATAGGGGTGCTGGCGACACTGCCGACGAGCCCGGCGGCGATCGGACGGGTGATACAGGAAAAAGCAGATGAGAAAGGCAGGAAAGTTGAGATCGTAAACCGGGTCGTGGAAGGCGCTTTTGACATTCTTTGTGCCGGCGACAGACCAGGACATGACGAGATGATCCGCAGAGAGCTGTACAGACTCGCCGGAGAAGTGGACGTGATCGCATTTGCGCAGATCTCCATGAGCCTGCTGCAGTTTGATCCGGTGGAGGTTCCGGTCTGCATGATCGGAAGATCAGGGTTTGAAAGTATTTACAATAAGATGAATCAATAAGAAGGAGGAAGGATTATGAAAGCAAAGAAACTGATGGCATTGACAC
>VSOD01000150.1 GCA_009774655.1 Lachnospiraceae bacterium | reverse complement strand
TTTATCAAACATATGTTCGGCAAACTTCTGTTCTTTTTTGTGTTTCCAAAACTCGGAATTTCCTATAAAGCAAAAAATAGAGTCCATTAATCCGGACTCTATAAATAAAATTTCAATATTATCAAATAATTGCTCAAATACCCCGAACCGCATCAGGTACATGAATCATCTATCTTATCATCATTCCTCTGACCCGCGCCACGATCCGCGCCAGCTCCTCCACTACGGTATCCAGTTCTTCCCGCGTATTTTCCTCACTGAGCGTGAGCCGCAGCGATCCCCGCGCCCGTTCTTTGGACAATCCCATCGCCAGCAGCACATGCGAAGGATCCACGGCGCCTGAGGTACACGCCGACCCTGCCGATGCACAGATCTGCGCCATGTCCAGCATGATCAGCATGGTCTCTCCCTCCATGTCCGCGAAACTGAAATTCACGTTATTCGGCAGACGCTTTGTCCGATGGCCGTTCAGCGCCACATCCGGGATCTCCGCCTCTATCCGCCCGATCAGATAATCCCGCAGCATCCGTTCCTTCTGCGCCCGCTCTTCCATATGCTCATGCGCCCGTCTGGCTGCAGCGGCCATCCCCACGATCCCGGGCACATTCTCCGTGCCGGCACGCCGGCCTCTCTCCTGCTGTCCGCCGTGGATAAAGGAACGGATTCCCGCCTTTTTCCCTACATAAAGAAAACCCGCGCCCTTCGGCCCGTTAAATTTGTGCGCACTGGCCGAAAGCAGGTCGATATGGCATTCCTGCACCGCCATCGGCAGATGCCCATACGCCTGCACCGCATCGGTGTGGAACAAAATACCATGCGCAGCCGCGATCTCCCCGATCTCCTTCACCGGCTGGATCGTCCCCACCTCGTTGTTGGCCGCCATCACGGAGATCAGGATCGTATCCGGCCGGATCGCCCGCTCAAGCTGTCCGGGATCCACCAGCCCTTCGGAATCCACATCCAGATAAGTGACCCTGGCTCCCATTTTTTCCAGATATTCACACGTGTGCAGCACCGCATGATGCTCGATCCGCGAGGTGATAATATGCCTGCCCTTATCCTGCCACGCCTCGAACACCGCTTTCAGCGCCCAGTTATCCGACTCCGATCCGCCCGCCGTAAAATAGATCTCATTCGCCTCGGCCCCCAGCGTCCCGGCGATCGTCTCTCTGGCCCGCAGAAGCGCCTTCCTGCTCTCACCCGCAAGGCCGTATATGCTGCCCGCATTTCCATAATATTCCGTAAAATAAGGCAGCATAGCCTCCACCACCTCAGGCGCCGTCCTGGTGGTGGCCGCATTATCCAAATAAATCATCTGTCCTCTGTCCTTTCTTCCCCCCTGCTACAACAGCAGCTCCTCCATATCTTTCAGAACCGCCTCCGTCAGCCCCAGCAGCAGCGCCTCATCCTTCTCGATCACGCCGCACTTCTTATACCGCATCCGAAACATCGGCACACCCTTAGGCTCAAATGTGAGCCTGCCTTCGTAGGCCTGCAGCAGGCGGGGAATATTCTCCACCCGAATACGGGCGTCCGGCCGCAGCTGAAAGCGGATCGTCTCGTCCTTGCCCTTCACCTCCGGCATGTACAGCTTATGGGCATGGGAACGGATCAGCGCAATGCGCAGCAGATTTTCCGCCGACTTGGGTATCTCCCCGAAACGGTCCAGCAGCTCTTCCCGCATGTCATCACATTCCTTTTCATTCTCAATCCCCGCGATCCGCTTATAGATGTCCAGCTTCTGCACTTCATTGACAATGTACGTGGCCGGGATATAGGCGTCCGCCTCCAGATCGATACTCGTATTGAAATCTTCGATCGTGGAAATCCCCTTGAGATTCTTCACCGCCTCATTCAGCATCTTGCAGTACAAATCATACCCTACCGCCTGCATGTGGCCGTGCTGCTTTGCGCCAAGCAGATTTCCCGCTCCCCGGATCTCCAGGTCGCGCATGGCAATCTTAAAGCCGCTGCCAAGCTCCGTAAACTCCTTGATCGCTCCCAGTCTTTTCTCCGCGATCTCCTTGAGCATTTTGTTTCTTTTATACATTAAAAACGCATACGCCGTCCGGTTGGAACGCCCCACCCGGCCGCGCAGCTGGTACAGCTGGGAAAGCCCCATCTGATCCGAATCGTGGATGATCATCGTATTCACATTGGAGATGTCCAGCCCCGTCTCGATGATCGTCGTGGACACAAGCACGTCAATCTCCCCGTCGATAAAGTCATACATGATGCGCTCCAGTTCATTCTCCTTCATCCTGCCGTGCGCAAAGCTCACGTTGGCCTCCGGCACCAGCTTCTGGATCATGGCCGCCACATCCGCGATGTTGTTGACCCTGTTATAGACATAGTAGACCTGTCCTTCTCTGGAAAGCTCCCTGACGATCGCCTCCCGCACCAGTTCCTCATTGTATTCGCAGACAAAAGTCTGGATGGGCTGCCTGTCCCCCGGCGCCTCCTCCAGCACGCTCATATCCCGGATCCCGATCAGGCTCATATGCAGCGTCCGCGGGATCGGCGTGGCCGTTAACGTCAGCACGTCCACATTTTCCTTTAACTTCTTGATCTTTTCCTTGTGGGCTACCCCGAAGCGCTGCTCCTCGTCGATGATCAAAAGCCCCAGATCTTTGTACTCCACATCTGCGGACAGCACCCGGTGCGTACCGATGACAATATCCACCATGCCCTTTTTCAAGTCCGTGATCGTCTTCTTCTGCTCTGCCGCCGTGCGGAACCGGGACAGCAGATCAATCCGCACCGGAAAATCTTTCATCCGCTGCACAAACGTATTATAATGCTGCTGCGCCAGAATGGTCGTGGGCACCAGATAGACTACCTGCTTGTTCTCCTGCACCGCCTTGAAGGCCGCCCGGATGGCGATCTCCGTCTTGCCGTACCCCACATCGCCGCAGATCAGACGATCCATAATCCTGCTGCTCTCCATATCCTCCTTGGTGGCCATGATCGCGCTGATCTGGTCCTCCGTCTCCTCGAAGGGGAACATCTCTTCAAATTCCCGCTGCCAGACCGTATCTTTGCCGTACTGGAAGCCCTCGCTCTGCTGCCTTGTCGCATACAGCTCCACCAGATCCTGTGCGATCTCGTCCACCGCGCTGCGCACCTTCGACTTGGTCTTGTTCCATTCCTGGGTGCCCAGCTTATTTAACTTCGGCTTCGTTCCCGCCTCCGCGGAAGCATATTTCTGGATCACGTCAAGCCCCGTGGCCAGCACATAGAGGATGCCGCCGTCCCGGTAGGATATCTTCATATAATCCTTGACAATCTTATCGACCTCCACCTTCTCTATCCCCTGATAGACGCCGAGGCCGTGGCTCTCATGCACCACGTAATCCCCTACCCGCAGCTCATTGAAATCATTGATCTTCTGGCCCTGATAGACTTTTTTCTTCTTCTTTTTCTTCTTCTCCGCGCCGAAGATATCGCTCTCCGAGATCACGATAAACTTCAAAAGCGGATACTCGAATCCTTTCAGCACCCGGCCGTAGTAAGTCATCACTTCCCCCGGCTGCACCTCCCGCATGGGATCCTCCGTATAAAAGGCGCTGATCTCCTGCTCCTGCAGATCCTCCGCCAGCCGCTTCGCCCGGGTTCTGGAACCGGAAAGCAGCAGGATGCGGTAACCCTTTTTCTTATAACCGGCCAGATCTCTCACCAACGCCTCAAAACTGTTATTATAGGAAGACAGACTTCTTGTCTGGATATCAAATTTCCGGTCCGCCTTGAACAGCGGGTTTTTCCCGTCCATCATGGAAAGCGTTACCACCCGGCCTCTGGCGATCCTGGCCGCCGTCTCCTCCGCGCTGTACAGGATGTTCATCTGTCCGGGCAGGATATAGCCCTTTTCCAGACGATGCATCATGCTCTCCCGAAACTCCAGCTCCACCGCCGCAGCATGTTCCTTTACCCGCAGCGGTTCCTCCACAAACACACAACTGCCGCCCCGCCCCGCCGTTCCTGCGGAAAAATTGTCGATACAGTCCAGAAAATCAGACAGCGCCGGATAAAAATAGTGCACATAGCTTTCCAGATTCACCGCGCCCCGGGACAATCCCAGCTCCAGCAGCTGTTCCTCCAGCTCCCTGATCTGCGTCTCGATCCGGTGGGCCTCCTCCGTCTTCATCTCTTTTCTGAGGCGGTCGGCGTGAGCCCTGCACTCCGTCTCAATCTTTTTCAGGCCGCTTCGCAGTTCTTCATCCGTCAGGATCAGCTCCGTGGCCGGAAAGATGGTGACCGATTCCAGCTTCTCGATGGAACGCTGGCTTAAGATATCAAAGCTGCGGATGGACTCCACATCCTCTCCCCACAGCTCGATCCGATAAGGGTTCTCCTCCGTCAGATCGAAGATATCAACGATACCGCCCCGGATACTGAACTGCCCCGGCGCCTCCACCTGATAATTTTTCTCATAGCCCAGTTCCACAAGCTGTGTGGCCAGCTCTTCCTCCGCCAGAACACTCTGCCTGTCAATGCGGATCACATGCTGCCGCCAGGATTCCATCGGGATCTGCGGCGCCATCAGCGCATCATAGGTGGTGATCACCGTCGTCGGCCGGCCTTCCATCAGCCTGCGCAGACAGCGGATCCGCTCCATCGTCAACTGGTTGCCGTGGATATCCGCCTGAAAAAATA
The DNA here is from genome assembly GCA_009774655.1 of Lachnospiraceae bacterium. Taxonomy (GTDB): domain Bacteria; phylum Bacillota; class Clostridia; order Lachnospirales; family Lachnospiraceae; genus UBA3282. Next base: position 4,464 of record VSOD01000150.1, on the reverse strand, counting down.
TCAGATCCTTGGCCGGATACAGCATCACATTCCTGTCATAAAATTTATAGTCCTCGTACAGCTCCTTTGCCCGCAAATCATTAAAAGTAACGATGATCTTATTCCGAAAACCATCGCCAATCCCATAGACCATATGCAGCTTCTGAGAATCCACACACCCGCTGAGCGCCACGCAGGCCTGCTTACTCACAAGCATTTTCTTGATCTCTTCATATTCTCCCAGTTCTTCCAGGGGAGCCAGTAAAGCCCTCACATCTTACCTCCGCTTAATCAATATCCTTCTTTCTGATTGCCGTCAACGATTCTTCTTATTAAACTGATTCATGGCCGCATCCGGCCCCTCCGCGATCATCACTTCCACGGCCTCCGCCGCCCGCGTGATGCTCTCATCCATGATCTCCCGCTCTTTGTCCGAAAAATGCCCCAGCACATAGTCCGCCAGATCATATCCGTCAGGTTTCTCGCCCACACCCATTTTCACCCGACAGAACTCATCATGCCCCAAGTGCAGAATGATATTCTTAAGTCCGTTATGGCCGCCGGCGCTCCCTTTCCTGCGAATACGGATCTGCCCCGGCTCCAGGCTGACATCGTCCGCGATCACGATCAGCTCACTCTTCTCATCCACCTTATAAAAGTCTATGACCTGTCTTATGCTTTCACCACTCAAATTCATGTAAGTCTGGGGCTTGACCAGCACAACTTTCCGGCCGCCCACATACCCCTTGCCGATGATGGCCTTATGCCTGCGCTCACCTACCGTGATCTGATTCTTCCCGGCGATCGCGTCTATCACTTCAAATCCGATATTGTGCCTCGTATTCTGATATTTCCTGTCCGGATTCCCCAAGCCTGCGATAATATACATGCTGCCCTCCTGCGATTCTGTATTTTTATGAAATAATGTTCTCATCCTGTCAAACAAAATGCCGCTGCCTCCCTGCTCAATATTTCCAGTAGCCCGCTTTAGTCGATCCAACCCGCACAATGATTCCATGGTCTTTTAACTTCCAGATACCCCGTTAGCACTTTCGTTTCTTCCTGTCCTGATAACAATATACCACATCTTACTGTAAAATTGTTTTCTGTTTTTATGAGCAAAAATAACACCAGGAACCTGTTTTCTGATTCCTGGCTCATGAATGCTGCCTTATGGGTTTTTTCTACTTACCGATAGTCCTCTCCCACAAAGCAGACAGATTTATCTTTCAGTTTCTCTATAGGATTTCACTTCCGTCCGGCAGAATGATCTGCCCGTCATCACTGCTTACATCAAAAAAACCAACCCCATGCTTTTGTGCCAATGTCTGCACAAGTTCATATGCCTCATCTACTACCGACCAGGAAAATCCCGCATATATTACTTCCCGCCCTATGCTGTAATCTGTCACATGGTTTTCCAAATCTTCATCTTCATCAAGTAACTCTACATCCGGAGCATATTCACCGTTCATCGGCGGAAATGTATCTTTCATTTCCATAAACCAATTCTGCAATGCCGGAGAAGATACGCCGATCGACTGATAATCATGTCCTTCACTCCATTCAGTTTGCTTTTCAAACCATGCCATAAATTCCTTTTTGGTATCGGGCGCCTTGGTTTTCTCGAAAACCATTAAATCATAACTCATACATCTTCTTCCTTTCCTACATTATTCTGCATCTTCTGTTCCGTTTTATCTTCCCGCAGGGAGAAAGGATATCCCGCCTTATCGCTCTCTTTTCCCATTCTACCACAATTCCGGGGGCATGAAAATATCTTCTTTTCCGGACAGATCGCTATAACAGCAGGATATTAAGCAAAATACCGCTTCCTTCTGTGTCAATCCGAGAGAACCCTGCAACGCTTTTTGTAACACGCAATCCCATAGCTATGGATCGTTCTCATTCCATCGTCAAGCAATGTCTCTGCATAATTCCTGTCTTTGATCTGCTGCAGTGCGCTCCTGCAGCTCTCATCAAATGTCGCGTTTTCAGCATACTTCAGTTCTATAATGATTCCGATTTCCCTGGCCTCTACCTCAATGCTGATATCGCTGTATCCCTCACCCGACTCTGCATTCGATCTGACATCCCAGCCATCCATACTTCCCAGCAGTCCAAGCAGAATGCCATGATAAAAATTTTCTTTCATTTCTTTTTTCGTATTTGTATCACGAATACTGATGATTTTCCGCAGGTATGCATTAAAGCCTTTCTCGATGGCCGCTGCATCGTTTTCCACAAAGGCACTGCAAAAATCTGCCAGCTTCTGACTGTCTTTTAAGGTTTCCTCTTCAAACCAGTCCCGAATCTGCTCCGCATAGATCCAATGTATCTCCCGGTTTGGAATAATGAGTTCTGTCAGTCCATTCTCATCTTCCCCCTGCTGTGTCAAATACCCCGTTGTAAACAAAAAACTCCATAGATTGTCCATTTTAGAGTCCCAATCCTTGTAGGTCAATTCCTGCCGGATCTTCTTTTTGACACTGCCTCCGTTGAGCAGCTGCTCGATTTCATTCCTGGTAGAAGTTTTTGCTTTCTCAATAAATCTCCTGACAATATTATTGCTGCTTGTATTTACCCAATAATTCTGCGGCACGGCAAAAGGATTCATCTTCAAGGCATGGCAGTAGCTTACCACATCCCATGGGCAGTAAATACCAAGACTTCCAAACCGATACCCGTCATACCACTCCTTTACGATATCATATTTATCCGTAAATCCATAACAGGCAAGCATATTTCTCACATCGGCATCCGTAAAACCGAAATATTCATTATACTGCACATCTTTTACTGTATACACATTAAAGTTATTCAATCCGGTAAATATACTTTCCTTTGATATTCTAAGACACCCGGTAAGAACTGCAAAATACAGACTGCTGTTCGTTTTCAGTGCCTGACCAAACAACGTTCTGATATAATCTACCATAGTATCATAGTAACCTGACTGGTAAGCCTTATCCAGCGGAACATCATACTCATCAATCAAAATGATCGTCTTTTGACCATAATGTTTTTGCAAAAAGCGGGATAACATCAGCAGACTGTTTTCCAGCATCTCGCCAGCCATCGCAAACTCTCCCACGTCATCCAGCTCTATCAGTTTTGCGTACTGCTGCCGCTCCGTATCATTCAATCTGTCACTATCTAAAAGAAATGAAAATCTGACCGCTTCATTTCCTATGATAGATTGTAATTTTTTCCTTGTTTTATCAAAAGTTCTCCCCTCCGCACTTTTTAAGCTCAGCGAGATAACAGGAAATTTTCCAAAGTATCTGTCGCAGAGTTCCGTATCACCGGCAATTTCCAGACCATCAAAGATGGTACGGTCACTGCCGGTTTCAAAGAAACACTTTAGCATACTCATATTCAGAGTTTTCCCAAAACGCCTTGGCCGCGTAAACAGGTTCACTTTCCCGAGATTATCCAGAAGCGTCCTGATAAGCCCCGTTTTATCGGCATAGTAATACCCCATTGTGCGTATTTCTTCAAAATCTTCTATACCCATGGGCAGCTTAAGTTTTCCTTCCATCTTATACCTCTTTTCTGAAAAACCGAATCAAACGCCTTTTGCTTCCCTGATAACAATATACCACATCTTGCTGTAAAATAGTTCTCTGTTTTTTGAAAGCAAAAAATAACACCAGGAACCTGTTTTCTGATTCCTGGCTTATGCATGCTGCCCTATGCGTTTCAGTCCGCTTTCAGTCAGTTTGTCTTTTCATACCTTTCCGTTTAAATACGCTTCCGCCTCTTCCTCCGAAAGGACATACCTTTGCATGATCGCATTCTTTATTTCCGGATCTCCATGACCAAAAGCTCTCAAAGTATCTATCGCGCCACTGATGCCCCGTTTAATGCCTTCTTTGATGCCTTCTTCCAATCCCTCTTTTTCCCTGCGTTGCAGGTGCGGCTCCATAATTTCCAGCAATGCCTGACACATTCTACCATCTCCCATCAATTCTTCTATAACCTGCACGTTTGCTCCAATGCTTACTTCCAAAACCGAATCCGCGAACTCTTTTTCCGCTTTTCCCGTCAGTTTCTCAGTGCTTTCTATCAATCTGACCAGCTTCTCCTTCTCCATCCGTTCCGACAGAGATCCAAGCCAGATATGGGATATATCATCCAGTTCCCTTGTAACAATGATCTGCGTTGGAAATAACACACTGCCTGTTCTTCGCAAACTCCAGATTCATCGCCGCCACAAAGCCGGGATGCCATTGTATCTTTGCTGCCTTCATATCTTCTCCTTTGTATGCCTAAATTATATCACGAAGCCGCTGTTTATTACAACGTACCTCACATAAAATTTCCATGAACGTTTCCTCTGCATAAGAAAGAAGAGCCGGCCGGCAGAAAGAAATTTAAGGCAGCAAAGGCTTCGCTCACCGGACGGCAGGAGAAGTCTCCTCATTTCGGATCGCAAGCCGCACAACCGCGTCATATCTGTCCTGGTAGCCGGGCGATGAATTA
>VSOD01000015.1 GCA_009774655.1 Lachnospiraceae bacterium | reverse complement strand
TAACCATATAGCTTTAACAGAAAAGTAAGTTTTAGTATCACAATTACATGGAGGTTAAAAATGGGAAACACAAAACAGAAACTATGGAAAAATATTTTGGTAATTGGCATTTTATCCGCAATATTACTTTCCGGGTGCGGCAAAGAAAATGTGCCAAAGGAAGAACCACTTATGGGCAGCGGCAGTGAAAGTATAGTGGCAGAAAAAGACAGTGTGCCGGAAGAAAATAATGCAGAAGCCGAAAGGCCGACAGAAGATACTGCACCCGGTGAAAAGGTTCTGGAGCAGGCTATAAGCGAATGGAAAGAAATGTACGCTTCGTTTTATGAGTATAAGGATTGCTCCGCAGTTCTTGTGGAACGTAAAGAAAATGACGGAACGGTGGACGAGATATTCACACTGGATATTACATACTTGTCCGGGCAGCCGGAAAGCGATGAGCCGGAGCATTTCATTGCGGATATGAAAGCAAGCTATCCGGCGGATAATCCAGAGGATATTACTTTATGGATGGATAACAGCGGCGGGGCAATGACTGATTTCACACTGTTTAAAGAGTGTGGTCCCGGTTGACAGGTAATATCCCACTGATATTTCCAAAGATACCTTATGTTCAGCATTCCCATCATATTTGAATGTTTAATCGGTATATATAAAAACTGCCAGTTGTGTCTGCTAAGGAAGCCGTAACATTGCTTTTGCATTGCCGCCCTTGAAAACGGACACGTCAACAAAGACACCGAGGACAGCATAAGACAGCGGCTTATCACCGCCCTGTTCAAGTTCCGTTTTGACTGAAAAGGGCGGCAAGGACATTTACCTCACCAGTTTAGAATACGGCGCACTCTGCTACCTTGCCGCCATGTCTTCGTCACGTCACAACGGGGGAGGAGGTGAACTCGTATGAAGAAACCTTTTTTCCACGATGAAATGACAATCCGGCATCAGTTTGACCGTCTGTGTCAGATGTCGCTCAAGGGCGAAGCCGCCAGTTATTACAGATATATGGAATACCGCAGGCGGCATGAAGCCATGTTCTCTGAACTGTCTAAAAAGAAGCTGAATCGGTTGTTTGTTATGGATGAGTATGGAGTAGAAAACAGTCATTTCAAAGTGTATGGATATGACATTGAGGTGAAGGATGCCCTGATTGCGGAAGCGTTGCAGGCTCTTTCAGAAAGGAAGCGGAATGTAATACTGCTTTCGTATTTTCTGGAGATGAGCGATGCGGATATAGCAAGGGAAATGAACCTTGTGCGGAGTACAATCCAGATTGATACAGGGGAAGCGGCTGCGCCAGGAAGTGCGGCCGCTTCCCTTTTTATATGTTACAGTCCGGTAGACTTATACTGCCTGCGGTAATCCAGAGGCGTCTGCCCGTAAGCCTTTTCAAACAGCCGGTAGAAGTGGCTTCTGTTGGAAAAGCCCAGTTCGTCGATGATGGCGGAGATGCTTTTATCGGTGCCGGCGAGCATGATCCGCGCCTCTTCCAGGTAGACGGACTGCCCGTATTCGAGAATGGTCTTGCCGGTGTACTTCTTGATGATCCGGTTCAGATATTCTCCGTTGTAGTGCAGCTGGGAGGACAGTTCTTCCCTGGTGCAGCGTCCGTGACTGGATTTCATGATGTGGGTGATCTTGCTGAACAGATATTCCTGATTGTCTGACTCGGAGTGTATGCGGTTGATGCTGAACAGACCGGGGTCCGTCATCAGCTGCAGCAGTCGGGAGAAGGCGCCCTTGATATAAAAAAGGGAGCCGGGCTGCAGATTGATGATCTCATGCAGGATACTGTTAAACAGCGGAGCCGTCTTTTCCAGGATCCTGTCGGCGGGGATGACGGGGAAGCAGTCGAGATAGACCTTGTCGAACTGCAGGGACTGGTTCTGGCTGTCCTGAAAAAGCTGCAGTACCAGATTGGCGTCGTCGGGTTTGGAAGCGACTGCGGCCATCTCATAGTATTCGGCCAGCAATTCCGCGATAAAGTCATCCCGCATCATAAGGAAAACGGCCTGAAAATCACCGGTAAAATCCTCGGAGTGTCGTATGTTTTTGTTCATGATACAGCATTCGCCGGCCTCGTAGGTGAAGACCTGGTTCTCTACATGGTTGGTCACACAGCCCTGCAGGACATACATGATCTCGATGCAGGAATGCCGGTGCAGAGGTCTTTTTTTCGTAAAATCCACGACCTTTTTGTCCAGCTGGAGAGGACGGTAAGAGTGCTGCGTGAACTGGAACATATTGAAGAGGCCGTCCTGTTCCCGGCAGGTCTCCAGCAGGATCATGAACGGGGTTTGGATACCGTACTGTGACAGATCCTGGCTGATGACCAGAGGGTTGGACGGATCACTGAGAAGCTGCAGTTCTTCCGGAGAAAAGTAATATTCCGGCGGAATGTTTTTCGAGATATGAATATGGGTGTTTGAGGCGGCCGGATCTGCCGGCCGGGGAGTTTTCGGGTGGTTTATCATGGAAAGCTCCTTTTTTGTACAGTGCACTTTGACATTCCGGCAGCCGGCGTCTACAGGTTGAATATGGTTACAAACAGGCTTTCTGCCAGTTGGTTTCTGTCATTGAGCGCCGGAAAGGATGCACCTATAATGAGATATAAACAGTAATCTGCACAACAACTCTGCATACAGTGCTGCGCCGCATGCAGTAAAGCGTATCGCAGGGGAAACGGATCCGCAAATAGGTATGGACAGTATAACATGAAAGGGCGGAAATGGAAAGGCGGGTTTCTGAACTGTTATCGGCAGACATTTTGTAAAAAAGAGAGGAGAGGGTATTATGATCCGGGAGAATTTTAACAGAGACTGGCAGTTCGCCAGAGGGAGCGCATCACTGATGTCGGCTTTTATGGGAGGGCAGCAGTTTGAGGCGGTGAATCTGCCGCACGATGCCATGGTGCATGAGGAGCGGACGCCGGACACGGCCAACAGCGCGCAGACAGGATTTTGGCCGGGCGGGCTTTATACATACAGCAGGAAGCTGGACGTGCCGCAGGAGTGGCGGGAGAAAACGGTGCTTCTGGAGTTTGAAGGAGTCTATGCTACGGCCATGGTGTATGTGAACGGGAATCTGGCACAGAGCAATCTGTACGGCTATTCGGATTTTTATGTGGTGCTGGACAAATATCTGGAGTACGGTGCGGAGAATGAGATCAGAGTGGTTGCCGATAACGCTGCGGAGAAGAACAGCCGCTGGTATTCGGGAAGCGGTATCTACCGCAATGTCAATCTGCTGGTGGGTTCACGGATTCATGTGCCGGCGGACGGCGTGCGGATCACCACGCCGGATGTGGGAGAGGAAAGCGCGGCGGTGGAGATCTGTACGTCTGTGCGGAATCTTATGAGGAAGAAAGAAAAGATCACGGTGGAGACGACGTTACTTTGTGACGGAACCGTGGTGGGTGTGGATAAAGTGGGCGTGACCATGTTTATGGAGGCACAGGAGCAGGTCAGTCAGCGGATCGCACTGCTTAAGCCGAAACTGTGGAGTCCTGACACGCCGCAGCTGTACGATTGTGTAGTGAAGATTTATGCGGGCGAAGAGCTTTTGGATGAGACGAGGGAGCATTTCGGTATTCGCAGGCTGGAACTGGATGCGGAGCACGGCCTGCGCATCAACGGCAGGCAGGTGAAGCTGCGGGGCACCTGTATCCATCATGACAACGGCATTATCGGTGCCACGACGCTGAAAAAGGCGGAGGAGCGACGGTGCCGCCAGTTAAAGGAGGCAGGTTTTAACAGTATCCGCAGTGCCCATCATCCCATGAGTAAGGCTATGCTGGATGCCTGCGACAGGATCGGTATGGTGGTCATGGACGAGCTGAGTGACATGTGGACGAACCATAAGAATGCCAATGATTTTGCGCTGCATTTTCTGGACTGCGTGGACACGGAAGTGGAGCGTATGGTAAGAAAAGACTACAATCATCCCAGCGTGGTTCTGTATTCTGCAGGAAATGAGATTCCGGATCTGGGGACGGAGCGAGGCGCACAGCTTAACCGCGCCATCTGTAACCGGTTCCGTGCGCTGGATCCTTACCGCTACACGACCAATGCGATCAACGGTATGCTGGCGCTGGGGCCGCGGATGGGGACGATCATTCAGGATTTGATGAAGGCGGCCGAAGCATCTAAACCGGCAGCAGGAGAAGGCCAGCCGGGGCAGGAAGGCCGTGCGGAAGAAGGGGCAAGTGCATTAAACGGCATGATGGCGCTGATGGTAGGGCCGGCGGCAGATGCCTTCGCCTGCCATCCGTTGATGACGGAGTGTATCGAGGAGGCCAGCCAGGGCATGGATATTACCGGACTGAATTATCTGACCGGCCGTCACGTGCTGGAGAGGGAACTGCATCCCAACAAACCGGTGGTGGGCACGGAGACCTTCCCCGCCGACATCGTGAGGCTTTGGGATATCGTGAAGAACAATGACCATGTGCTGGGTGACTATACGTGGACCGGTTATGATTATCTGGGCGAGGCGGGATGCGGTATTTTCTATTATGACGGCACTCAGAATTTCAACGGTGTCTATCCGGATCGGACTGCCTATATCGGTGATCTGGACATTATCGGTTACCGCAGACCGATCAGTTTTCTGCGGGAGATTGTCTTCGGCCTGCGCAAAGAGCCGTATATCGCGGTAGAACGCGTGAACCGCCACGGTATGCCGCACTCTCAGACCGCATGGATGTTAAAGGATAATATCGCCAGCTGGACCTGGCCGGGGTATGAAGGAAAACCGGCGAATGTGGATGTTTACAGCGAGGCGGAAGAAGTGGAGCTGTTCTTAAACGGCACATCCCTGGGCAGGAAACCGGCCGGTGAGGCAAATGGCTTTACGGCTTCCTATGAGATGATCTACGAACCGGGTGAACTTCTGGCGGTGAGCTATACCGCCGGCGCAGAGACGGGACGTTTCGTGCTGAAGACCGCAGATGCCGATGTTGAGCTGCAGGTGACGGTGGAAGGAGAAACGCTGCGGGCGGATGGCGAAGACCTGGCCTTTGTGACGGTGAGATTAACGGACAAGGAGGGCGTGGAGAATCTGCGGGCCGAAAAGGAGATCACGGTTACCGTGGAGGGCGCGGGTACCCTGCAGGGCTTTGGCAGCGCAGATCCGCGGGCCATTGGCAGCTATGACAGCGTCACCTGGAAGACTTACGACGGTTATGTGATGGCAGTGATTCGCACAGGTATGGAAGCGGGCGAGATCCGTGTGAAATTTGCGGCGGAAGGCTGCGAGACACAGGAAGTTGTGATTCATACGGAGAAATAGACGATTTGCTGTGAGAATCTTCGACTTTCCTGATGTGGATGGCTATGCGGTCCGCCGTCCGGCGGGCTGAGCATGCCGGGGTTTATTCCCGCGGGCAACGAGCCAGGTGGCTGCCTGCAGACATTTGGCGACTGCCGCGAGGTGATTATTAATTGAGATGTGTTTCCGCGGAGGATATGTGCTATACTGTATAAGGATGAATAAATTCTGCCCGGGCCTCAGCGCAAAGCGCTTCGGAATGAAAGAAAAAAGGCTTTGTAGTTGAAATTGACAAACAATAAGCAGGTAGATCAAGGGTAACAGTTAAGCATAAGACTTTGCAGGAAGGAACCATATTTATGACAGCGGAAACGGCGCTGCCGGTGGGTATTGAGGATTTTGAGACGATCCGGCGGGAAAATCTTTATTATATTGATAAAACGGGACTGATCAAAGGTATTTTAAAAAATCGTGCCTATGTCAATTTATTTACCCGGCCGCGAAGGTTTGGGAAGACTTTGAACATGAGCATGTTAAAATGTTTTTTCAGATTGGGATGTGACAGGACGCTTTTTGATGGACTTGCAATCGCTGAGGAAAAGGAACTCTGTGATAAGTACATGGGAAAGTTTCCGGTCATTTCCATCAGTCTGAAAGCGGCGGCAGGGGATAATTTTGAAGAAGCGAGAGGGATGTTCTGCGATATCATCGGAAGAGAGGCGGCCTGTTTTTCGTTTCTGGCGGAAAGCGGCCGTTTATCGGAAACGGAGCGCCAACAGTACAGAAAGCTGATCGAATTAAATGAAAAAGGCGTTTTTTCGATGGCAGATGCGCTTCTCAAGAGCAGTCTGTTAATCCTGTCGCAGCTGTTATATAAGCATTTTGAACAGAAAGCGATCATTTTGATCGATGAATATGATGTGCCTCTCGATCAGGCATATCGGGCCGGCTATTATGATGCCATGGTGAAGTTTGTCGGGGGACTGTTTGGGCAGGCGCTTAAGACGAACAGCAGCCTGTATTGTGCAGTTCTTACGGGATGCCTGAGAGTATCGAAAGAAAGTATCTTTACAGGACTGAATAATTTTAAAGTGTATACGGTGAAAGATGTACGTTATCACGAGTATTTTGGTTTTACGGATGAAGAAGTTCGAAGGATGTTGGATTACTATGGATTTATGGAGAAATATGACCTCATTAAGGAATGGTATGACGGCTATCAGTTTGGAGATGCAGATATATACTGCCCATGGGATGTGATCAATTACTGCGATGATCTTCGGGATGGAAATACAGCGGTGCCGCAGAATTACTGGGTGAATACAAGCAGCAACGATATTATCAGAAACTTCGTAAAGAAAGCGAATCCGGCTGCCAGAAATGAGATTGAGCAGTTGATCAGCGGCGGCAGTATTCAAAAGGAGATTCATCAGGAATTGACCTACAGGGATTTGGATGCAGATCTGGATCATCTGTGGAGTATCCTTTTTATGACAGGTTATCTGACGAAACGTGGGACAGAGGCGGACGGCATGACGGAGCTTTTGATTCCCAATAAGGAGATAAGGTGGATCTTTGTACAGCAGATCCGCAAGTGGTTTAAAGAAGAAACGCTAAGAGATGTGGGAATGCTGGAAAATTTCTGCCTGGCATTTCAGAAGAATGATGTGACTGCTATCGAGAGGGGCTTCAATGGGTATCTGCAGAGGACGATCAGTATTCGGGATACGAACGCCCCAAAAGGCATGAAAGAAAATTTCTATCATGGTCTTCTGCTTGGACTTTTGGGGAACATGCACGGCTGGACAGTCCGGTCTAATGCGGAATCCGGAGAAGGCTACAGTGATATTCTGATAGAAACTGCATCCGGAGAAACCGGTATTGTTATAGAATTAAAGTACGCAGAAAATGCTGCTTTTGATGCCGCGTGTGAAACGGCCATGCGGCAGATTAAGGATAGAGAATATGAGGAAACTCTTGTGCGTGACGGGATGAAGACCATCTATCGGTATGGTATTGCGTGTTATAAGAAGCGTTGTAAAGTGATAGGAGAAAAGCGGTAGATAAGCGCAGGCGGTATGAGGTGAATGAGAACGGAGCGGACAGCATCAGGGGCTTTACAGCCGGAATCAGGAGGCAGAGGTATGAAGTACAGGATCAACACAACGAACTACCAGGATTTTCACACATTTGAGATCAACAAACTTCCGCCGAGAAGTTATTTTATCCCGTATCCGGACAGGGAGCAGGCGGACAGAGTGAGCGGGGCCGGGAAGCGTTACGGCTCTCCGAAGGTCGTCTGCCTGAACGGCGAGTGGGACTTTAAGTTTTATCCGCGGCCGGGTGAGCTTCCGGAAGTGATCGACACGGATGAAATGCAGTTTGACAGGCTGGATGTGCCTTCCTGCTGGCAGTTTCGCGGGTATGCGAAGCCTTTCTATGTGAATATGCGTTACCAGTTCCCATACCAGCCGCCGGAGATTCCGACCACGGAGAAGGTGGGGAAGAGCTTTTGCTGGATCGGTTCGGATCATGGGATCGGGCCGCGGTGGCAGGAGCCGGAGGAAGAGTACAATTATGTGGGTGTGTACCGCAGGTTTTTTGAGGTGGAGGACTGTACGAATAACCATGTGCTGTCCTTCCTCGGGGTGGCAAGCTGTATCGACCTGTATGTGAACGGCAGCTTTGTGGGCTATTCGGAAGGTTCCCACAATACGGCGGAGTTCGATATTACTTCTTATATCCATGCGGGGACCAATGAACTGGTGGCGGTGGTGCGCCGCTGGTGTAACGGCACCTATCTGGAGTGTCAGGATATGTTCCGCAATAACGGCATCTTTCGGGATGTGCTGCTGCGGATCAGCGAGAAAGGGGACATCTGGGATATCGGTTTTAAGACACGTAAGACAGCGCGGGGCTACCGGGCGGCGGCCAGTGCGAAGCTGTATGCGGACGGGGAAGTGACTTTTATTCTGGAAGGAAACGGTATCTCCGAACGCCGGACGGTGCAGTCGAAAAACAGGGTGGCCAAAGCGGTATTCGAGGATCTGCCGGTAGAGGAATGGAATGCGGAGTCGCCGGTGCTGTACGATCTGTACTATGAAGTGCCCGGCAGCTGTGTGAAGATACGGGCGGGCTTTAAGGATGTGACGATCCGGGGCGCCGTTTTTTATCTGAATGACCGTAAAGTGAAGCTGCACGGCGTCAATCACCACGATACGAGCTGTGACAACGGTTATACGCTGACGCCGGAAGAGATCGAGCGGGATATGAAGCTCTGTAAGGAATATAATATTGATACGGTGCGCACGTCCCACTATCCGCCGGATCCGTATCTGCTGGAGCTGTGCGACGAACTGGGCATCTATGTGGTAGATGAGGCGGATCTGGAGACGCACGGTACCATGTCGCACAGACTTCCGCCGGATTATAACCGCATCAGCAACGATCCGGCGTGGGCGAGGCATTACGTGGACCGGGCGAGACGGCTGTACCAGCGTGACAAGACTCACGTGTCTGTGATTCTGTGGAGCCTGGGGAATGAGGCGGGCGGCATTTATAATACGGACCGGATGTATGACTATCTGAAAAAGCATACGGACCTGCCGGTGCACTATGAGAGTGCGGTTCACACGAAGAAAAAGGCCTACGATGTGGGGAGCGAGATGTATCCGCCGATCAAGAGGGTGCATGCCATCGGTGAGAAGACTTACCGGGTACGGGAACTGTGCGACAGGCCCTATTTCCTCTGTGAATATGCGCACGCCATGGGGGTAGGACCGGGAAACGCGGAAGGGTATTGGAAGGAAATCTATGCATACGACAATCTGATGGGCGGCTGTGTGTGGGAGATGGTTGATCATGCGGTACGTCACGCGGACGGCACTTATACCTATGGCGGTGATCACGGGGAGTGGGAGCATGACGGCAATTTCTGTGTGGACGGCATGTTTTATCCGGATCGTACCCCGTCCACCGGGGCCAGGATCATGCGGTTTATATATCGTCCGATCAGGATGCGGCATCTGGGTGGAGACCGGTTCGAGATTTTTAATACGACTGCCTTTTCGGCGGGAAGCCGTTACCGGCTGGTATGCAGATGGAGCGACGGAAGCGAAATGACGCTGGTGCCTGAGGCCGGGCCGCTTTCGAGAGTGGAGATCGTGCTGGATACGAAACCGCATAGAGAGGCGGCAGGGGCAGCAGGGAAAGACCTGATGCTGACGATCGTGACCATAGATACGAAAGACGGCGCCGGAAGGGAAGCGGCGAGAGAACAGATCGTTTTGGAAGAAAAGATTGCTGCGGTTCCGGAGGATGCCGGATGCGTGGAACCTGCATCGGCTCTGGCGACAGGTGGACAGACTGAGAACGGTGCGGACATGGCTGCGGATACTGCGCTGAAAACAGGAGGATTTGCCATAAACGGCGGCCGGCCGGTGATACAACTGGCAGCCGGCTGTCTGGAAACCGCGGATCCTTATACGATCCTGTTCCGTGCTCCCACGGACAATGATTTTAACTTTTCTCTGCACAACTGTATGGAGGATTTTCTGGAGCAGAAGGAGGATGTGCTGTCCGTGGAACGGGAGGGAAAACGCATCACAGTCACCACAAGAATCCTTTGTAAAAAGCAGACGTTTCTCTGTACGGACTGTTATGAAGGCAGCGCGGAGGGGCTTGTGGTCACAAGCAGGCTGCACTGTGAGAAGGGCAGGGGCAACCTGCCGCGGTTTGGCAAGGCGTTCCGGCTGGACAACAGCTTTGGGCAGGTGCGCTATCTGGGAAGAAACGGGGAATCCTACGCCGATATGAAGGAGCAGGTTCAGATCGAGGAAGCGGCCTGCAGGGTGTCGGACATGACGGAGCCGAATATCCGGCCCCAGGAGAGCGGCAACCGCTGTGACTGCCGGTGGGCAGCTTTAAGCGACGGCAGGCAGACAGTGACTTTTACCGCGCTTGAGCAGCCTTTCGAGCTGGGGATCAAGCCCTACAGTGACAGAGAGCTTCTTAAGATGAGACACCGGGAAGAGGAAACGGTGACCGGCACTTACGTGACGATCTCGGCCTTCCAGATGGGAATCGGCACCGGGATCTGCGGTCCGAAGACGGCGAAAGAGTACTGTTATCCCATGGAGCGGGATTATGTGCTGAAGTTCCTGATCCGGATAGAACAGGAAGAGCCGGGGCAGGAATAGACAGGCGGTAAGCGGTATTGCAATTTGATAACGGCAGACGGCAAAAGGCGGTATGCTTCCGGACAGGAGACATACCGCCTGATTTTGTGCTATTTGTTACTGTAATATAACTGCTTTGTGCTTTTTGGTTTATCCGGGATGCTCAGATGGATCAATCCCTGTTCCACAAGCGGCATGACATAAACCTGCATCGCGTAGGACGTGGAGGAAAGCCCCAGATAATCGCAGATTTCCTTTCGTGTTCTGGGAGTCTGACAGAACAGGAGCAGGTTAGCGATATCTGCATCGTGCGCAGGCGTATCTTTTGCGGGGGTGAGGATTTCTTTGTAAAATGTGACGACGAAATGCCCTCTTTCACTGGAAAATTCCGGCTCCCGCATACCAAGCTGTGCGAACTCCCGGCGTATGGTTGGAATACCGGAATAGCGGTTTTCTGTTATGCCGGCAACTTCCAGTGCGGCCGCCAGAACAGGATTGCGCGTATCGGGCTGCATTTTTCCCAGCTGGTCGATACGGAGTCTTCCGTAGATTCCGCCGGGATTGTGTATCTCCATCCGATCTTCAAACATCAGGATCTGGATTGGCATTCCTTCCGTATGCATACTGTAATCCCGATGTACAAGCGCATTGATAATGGTTTCTCTGATGGCAGTCATCGGGTAGTCCATACGATCTTCCCGTATACCGCTGTCAGGATGGATGATGGTCTTTGTCTTCATATTCCGGCGGACAAACTGGAGAGCTCCGTTGAGCATTTCCGGAATGCTGCCTTCTATGCGTTCATTGTCCAGAAAACGTTCTCCGAGGTCCCCGACAGTGCCAATCTCCCGGCCGGGCACCACGATGGCAGTGATGCATAATTGGGGAAAATATGCCTGCGGATACAGACCAAACAGCATGACAGTACTTAAGGTAAATTCGCCATTCCGCGTAATACTCATCAGTTCATAGATATTCTGTTCTGGTAAATGTGACAGATTAGGCTTTCCTAAACGCAGTTTTTGAACATACTCTGCCAGTTTTTCGTGACTGAGTGCAGAAGATGCGGCTCTTGGCACTGTGCGGATATCATCCTGATATTTCCTGCGAAAAGCCTCATAGCTGTAGATTTCGTATTCGGTCATCGGCTGATCATTATCGCCGACGCGCGTGAAGGAACCTTTCAGACGGCCCTGCCCTTTATAATAGCAGGGACGTTCTACAAGATCCATGCCCGGTATCTCTGCGGCAACAAAATTTCTTCCGTCTTTCCGGAGTACTGTGATCAACGGACGGACAGGCGGCTCCATCTGCAGGCATTGTTCCGCTATTTTCTTTTGCCGGTCCTGCGGATCGTAGACGCCGGATTCTGCGTAATCGTTCTCTTCGTCAATGCCAAAAACGAGAATTCCGCCATCATCCTGGTTGGAGAAGCTGGAGAGCGTATCATAGAGACGCTTAGGACATCCTTTCCCGGCGCTTTTTAATTCTAAAATTTGAGTTTCGCATTTTGTTTTCTGTATTTGTTTTAGTAATTCAATGAAATTTTCAGTTGTCATTTTAGATTCTCTTTCTTTTTTCATATTTTACTAAAAAATTTGAGTTATTTCAAGAATCTAAAAAAAGGAACTCAAATTTTTCATTTTCGATTTGAGTTCCTTTTTAGATTCTTATCTTAAGTTTTCCTGTTTACAGGGAAGAGCCGGGTCAGCGGGAGACTTCTGGCACACGTCCATAGCGGGCCGTTTCGTATCTGGCGTGGAGCGCCATGCCTTCTTCGGTCTGCGCTATGCCGGCTTCCTGTTCAATTTCGGCAGGGGATTCGTGATCGGCGGGTTGCTCCTTACGGTGACGGCGGATCACCCGGCGGTACTCTCTGCGGATGCGCTCCCGCTCGGACAGCCTGTGGCGGCGGGCGGGCGCCGCAATTTTTACTTCATCCTCCGTATCGTGCAGTTCTTCGACAATATCCCCGTTTTCGTCATTTGTGATACGGAAATCCTGAAAAACGGCGAGTACCTTTTTGATCAGCGCCAGGGCCAGCAGCACAAAGATCAGAGCCGTAAAGCCGTAGAATATATAGTCCAGCCACCAGGGAGCAGGTTTGATGTCTTCCGGATCGCCTATAAGAGCGGCCATGGGATTTTCGCCCATGTTCTCTGTGAGAGAGGGCAGTGCGGTTTCGGTAAAGTCCATTTCGACATTGGTTTTCAGATCCCGAAGATCGCGGTAGTGCCGCAGCGAAACGGTAAACAGGGAAGACAGCGCCAGTACCATGAGCAGTGCCAGATAGATCGCCAGCATACCGCTCCCGATTCCATAGATGCGCCGGGAAGGCAGGTTGCAGGTCCTTCTGTTCAGGGCAAGGTAGCGTTCGGTCTCACATACATAGTGATATAAAAATGCGGTCACGGCGTATAAAATGGCGCTGAACAGGGCGGCATTGCACACGGAAGGGCCGTTAAAATTGGCTCCCAGAAGATAAACGCCGCCGAAATAGAAAAGCACCGGAAAGGCAGGTTCCTTTAATATATCATTGTAAGGACGAAAGGACGGATCGGCTTCGAAAGCGGCCTCCCGGTCCTTTTTTTTCTGCAGGCGCGCAATCATCCGGTTGACGATCACAAACAGGGTCTCGCCAAGAAGCAGCAGTAAGTAGCCCCACACCAGAAAACTGTCGCGCAGGGAACCGGCCAGTGCCCAGCCTGCGGCTCCCGTGGCGGCGAAGGTCAGCACAGAGAGAAGCAGATAGGTGAAGAGCGTTCTGCATTTCTCGGCGGCAAAGTCGGTAACCACGACAGGAAACACGATCACAAGGCATTTCAGATACAGATACGGGCCGACCAGGGTCTGGTCCCTCACGCACAGGACATAGAGCAACGGTATGATAACGGACAGGATGAGCGTGGTGTGGATCCATCCTGCAGTTGTTTTGATCAGTTTTCTCAAAGCGGCTGTCCCCTTTCTGAATAAAATAAATGATTCACGGCGGCCGGAAACTGCTGCCGGGATCAGAAATCGTTCACTTCTCTGTTGATCAGACGGATATTGTCTATCGTCTGCAGGCAGCAGGGTTCATTACGCGGGCACGGAACCACCCACACGGCCTGTTCCCTGCCGGTAAAGGCTTCGATAGCGGTCTGATTTTGCACAGCATTTTTGGAGATGAAGATCATGACTGCATCCTCCAGCTGATCCGCCGCCTGACCTGCAAAGCTGTCGAGCATGGATGACAGGGGAAGCACGCCTGCGTCGGACTGGTGAGTCGCCAGCAGCCGTTCGATGTCGGTGAGCTGTTTTTTGCCGCTGGTGGGAGGCAGGCAGGTGTATGCAGAATCGGAATCCGCCGCGATATTGGTACACAATCCGACTTCCATGCCGCGGGCGATCATCTTCTGCGCCAGAGTGGCGGTCACGGAGACGGCGTCTTCGATCAGGTATTCGTATTTCAGGATGCCGCTGTCTTCCACGTCCAGAAAGAGCAGCACTTTTTCCATATGAGTGGATTCGAAGGTGTTGACCATCAACTCGCCTGTTCTCGCGCTGGCTTTCCAGTTGATCGTCTTCATGGGATCGGTGACGGTATATTCGCGGATCGAGGCATAGGCAAAAGGATCCTCGAAGAGACGTTTCGCACACTGTACGCTGCCCATAAGCCGTTCGCAGGTGACAAGGATATCCGAGACGTTGGTCCGTGCGGCATAGACATAAAGCTGTGTGTCCGCCGGCGCCTCTATGGAGAAACGTTTCCTGTGCAGCATGGAAAAAGCCGTCAGGTAAGATTTGTCGATGCGGTAACAGCCGCGTTTCGTACAGTTGAGCGTTAGTTTCCTGGTGATACGCTGATAGCCAAGCAGGGCAAAGATATCCCTTTTGTAAGTAAAATCGCTGACGCTGGTGTTCTCACAGTCGTGGAAGGCAAGCCTTTTATCCATATGAAAAGCAACTTCCAGCACGGGCAGCACCAGTTTCTTGCGGTTTTCGATCTGCTCGGTCATTTCCGCCTGTTCGCCCGCATAGACGAAATCCTGCAGGAAGCGCAGCGTGACCAGCAGGCCGGTGTTCCAGTGCTTTTCATAATACCGATTCCAGAGAAATGTCAAAAGCAGCAAACTTAAGAAAAATAAACTGATCATGGCCGCGTCCAATCTTCCGTAGGCAGGGAAATGCTGTTCAACAGTCCACGGATGGCTGATTCTTTCTGCTGCGTGTAGGCGGCTTCCGAGATCATCCTGTGCGCCAGCACCGGAATGGCCACTGCCTTGATATCCTCGGGAGCGACAAAATCTCTGCCCTGCACCATGGCATAACCCTGAGAGGCGCGGAGCAGCGCCAGCGTTCCACGGGGACTGACTCCTTCCGCGATGCTGTGGGCGTTGGTATCACCGGAACCGGCATCGTATTTGCGGGTTCCCTGGACAAGATTAACGATATAATTTCTCAGATCTTCATGTACATAGATGTTACGGCATTCTTTTTGCAGGGCCGCTACCTCCGGGAGGGTACAGACCGGCCTGATGGTCTCTAACGGCTGATCGTTGATATACCGGTCGATCATCTGCCGTTCCTGTGTCTCGCTCAGGCTGCCCATGCTGATCCGCATCAGGAAACGGTCCATCTGTGCTTCGGGAAGGGGATAACAGCCCAGTGTTTCCACCGGGTTCTGCGTGGCGATCACGAAGAAGGGAACGCCCAGAGAGCGGGTCACACCGTCCACGGTCACCTGCCCTTCGCCCATGCATTCCAGAAGGCTTGACTGAGTTCTGGGTGTGGCGCGGTTGATCTCGTCCGCCAGCAGCAGATTCGTGAACACGGGGCCTTCCTTAAAGACGAAAGCGCCCTTTTCCTGATTGAAATAAGAAAGGCCGGTCACGTCGCTGGGCAGCAGGTCCGGTGTGAACTGAATCCGTCCGAAGGAGAACTCCATGGAGCGGGCCAGTGATTTGGCCAGCACTGTCTTGCCGGTCCCGGGCACGTCTTCCAGCAGAACATGCCCTCCCGCCGCCAGTGCGGAAAGAAGCAGTTCGGTAACGTGTTCTTTGCCGATGATAACTTTGGATACATTGTCTTTGATGCGGGTCAATAAGTCGTTCATGTGGGTGAGATGTCCTTTCTTATATAATTTGTCATGATAATGTGCTATATTTGTTATGGAACACAGATGAGAAGACAGTGGTCTGCCGGCAGTTGCCAAACAGTGCCGCCACTTATCAGTATAGCATAAAGCAAATGAAAAATGGCGAATGGATTTGAAAAAAATAAAGGGAGCGATCACAATGAGAAAGAGGATCCTGTTGGTTGAAGATGATGAAGAGATCAGGAGCATGATACAAGACTATTTATCGGGCGAATTTGAAGTGTGCTTTTTCAACGATGGAAAAACCGCCATGCGAAAGTTCGCAAATCTTGACGAGTATTCCCTTGCCCTGATTGACCTTATGCTGCCGGACATAAGCGGCATGGAGGTTATTAAGGCGATCAGACAGGTCAGCACCATTCCGGTAATCATCATTACTGCGAAAGATAATGATACGGATAAATCGCTGGGGCTGAATTTAGGGGCAGACGATTATGTAGTGAAGCCCTTTTCCCTGATTGAACTTACCGCAAGAATTAAGGCAAATATCCGGCGGGCCGGTACTTATCAGGTCATTTCGGACAATACGGCTGTAAAGTTCAGGGATTTGAAGATAGACCGTGCCGGCCATTCTGTCAGCCGGCAGGGCGCTGTTATGGATTTAACACCGATCGAATTTGATATTCTGTATCTGCTGGCGACCCATCCGGGGCAGGCCTTTTCAAAGGAACGTCTCTATGAACTGATCTGGAAGGAGCCGTATTTCGGCAACGAGAATGTACTGAATACGCATATCAACCGCCTGCGTCAGAAACTGAAAAAAGATCAGGCAGATACAACGACGTATATTAAAACCTTATGGGGAATCGGTTATAAGATGGAGGGGAGATAAATGTGGATTCTGTTTGCTGCGCTTTCGGCCGTGTTGCTGCTGATTCTGATCCGGCAGCGCATCCTGTACAGGAAGCTGCAAAAAGAAATCGAGTATATCAGCAACCGTCTCACAACACTTTCTATCGCTTCCGAAAACGGTTTCGTCCTGCTTCCCGCTGCGCACATCTGCGTCAGGAAATTAGGGGCGGCTGTTAACACGCTGCTGCGGGATTTTTATGCAAAAAAGTCGGAATTCGGGCAGGAGCAGAGAGCAATGGCACAGGTTCTGACGAATATTTCACATGATATCCGCACCCCGCTTACGGTATTAAAAGGAAACAGCGAAATGCTGGCGGCCAGGACAGCGGATTTGTCCGGTGCAGGAAATATTCATGAGATGGCTGTTAAAATCGACCGCAAAGCGGACGTCCTGATAACGACGATAAGCGATTATTTCACAATGTCCAGGATCGCTTCCGGCGATCTTCCCCTGAAATTGCAGAAGGAGGATATTTCGCAGCTGTGCCATGATACCATTTTGGATTACTATGATCTGCTTGATCAAAAGCAGTTTACGGTGGAGATTCAGGTGCCGCCTGTACCGATCTGCGCAGATACGGACAGGGACCTGCTGCAGCGCATTTTGAAGAATCTGATCGACAATGCGATCCGGCATGGTGGTGACGGAAAATATATTGCCCTGCGTCTTACGACAACAAAAGACAAAAGCGTTATTGAAATAGAAGATCACGGCAAAGGAATGACGCCGCAGCAGCAGAAACGGATTTTTGCAAGAGATTATACGACGGCCCCCGGATCAACAGGCAGCGGCCTGGGACTTGCAATCGCCAAAAGCCTTTGCGAAATGACAGGGGCAGAGTTGGAGGTTCACAGCATACAGAATCAAAAAACGATTTTCTCCATTATTATGAAAAGTTGTAAAAGTTAGAAAAAAGTTAGAATTGCGGCAGAGAAAAGAGAAGTCTGTACTGTATCATAAAGTCATAGATATGATTGAGTGCAGAGCAGAATTGGAGTATTCTTTCGGAAAATTCTGAAATTCTGCCCGCGTCCTCGGCGCAAAGCGCTTCGGAATGGAGGAAAAAATCGAATGGAGGAAAAAATGGATTACATTATGGAAACCATGGGACTGCGAAAATCCTACAGGGGAAATGTGGTGGTAGACAATGTTAATATTCATATCCCCAGAGGAGCCGTTTATGGATTTGTCGGCCCGAATGGGGCGGGAAAAAGTACGGTGATGAAAATGGTTTTGAACCTGATACAGCCGGATGCCGGGGAGGTTCATCTTTTCGGGGAGAAGGTCACTGATCACAGCTATGAAGTATTCAAAAGGGTTGGCTCCATTATTGAAAATCCGTACTTCTATGAAAAAATGACGGCCCGTCAAAACCTGGAGTTACACTGTGAGTATATGGGCTTTCCGAACAGGGAACGAATTGATGAAGTGCTGCAAATGGTTAGCTTGCAGGAGGTCAGAGGAAAGCAGGTTCGGCATTTTTCGCTGGGCATGAAGCAGCGGCTGGCTATCGCAAGGGCCGTCCTTGCATATCCGGAATTTTTGATGCTGGATGAGCCGATCAATGCCCTGGATCCCGAAGGAATCCGGGAAATGAGAAAACTGTTCCAGCGGTTAAACCGTGAAAACGGGACGACTGTTTTCATATCCAGTCACATTCTTTCCGAGGTGGATCTGCTTGCGGATACCATCGGGATCCTTCGGCACGGAAAACTTCTGGCGGAATTGCCTGTTGAGGAGATCCATAAACGCCAGACAGAATATATCAGCCTGCAGGTGGATGATGTACCCCGTGCAGCGGCCCTCCTTGAAAAGAAGGGAATTACAAACTTTACTGCAGAGGATCAGGAGTTTATCCGGGTTTATGATTCTGACCTTTCCGGTAAAACTTTTTCGAAATACCTCGTTGAGAACGGCGTTGGTCTGGAAAGTCTGGGACGCAGGCAGGATACGCTGGAGGATTATTTCTTTCAGCTCACAAAGGAAGGGGACTAGTGTGAAAAATCCATATGCGACAGATTTTTCACACACAAATTTGTGCTTGCGCCCAAATTTGCAGACTGAGCAAGAATGGGGGTTAATATGGAACATTTAATTGGGCTGGAACTGAAGAAATTCGGAGTGGGGCGAAACATAATGTTTACTGTCGCCGCGATTCTTTTCAGCATTCTTTTTATTACGGTATCTCTGGTTGACAGTATGACGGATCCGGAACAGACAAAGGACACTTTTGAAAGCACCTTTCTTGTCATCGGCCTTTTGGTGTCGAGTATCTTTCTTATCTATTCGTCGGTTTTGACGGCACGTTTCGTGATTGGGGAGTACGATCGGCGGACGATTATCCTGCTGTTTTCCTACCCACTGAACCGAAAAGGGCTGATTGCCGGGAAGATGATGATCATCATGGTCTACACGGCAGTTTCTGTAATGATGGGGTATATCTGCTGTACAGGTTATATGATAATTGCCGATAACTATTTTGATATGTTAGAGGGCACATTTAAAACCTCTTTATTGCAGACATGGATACCGTCGGCTGTTACTGCTGTCATAGTGTGCACGATATTGTCGGTCTGGCCGTTTATCATTGGCATGATCCGCAAATCCGTTTCGGCGACGATAGTATCTTCCATGGTCATCGTTGTATTTCGTCAGATTATAATAAGCAGTAACGCAGCAAACCGGGAGTCTTTGCTGCAGATTCTTTTGGCGGCGGTGGTTACGTTTGCAATAGCAGCAGTGATCTTTAGAAAGAAAGTGCCGCAGCTGTTTGGATAAAGTATTTTTGCGGCAGTATTGCAGTAAGAGAAACGGGGTTGCGCAGATTGGTATCGGATTTCAGAACCGGAGGACGAGGTATTATGAATACGGTCATACAAAAGATTAACGCCAGGCCGGGGCAGCGCATCATCGCCATGAGCGACATTCACGGTCATCTGGAAAATATGCAGGGGCTGCTTGAAAAGCTGGAGTACGATGCGGAGGATATACTTGTTATCGTAGGGGATCTGGTGGACAAGGGACCGGAAAGCCTGCGGACAGTCCGGTATATCATGGAGCTGGCGGCGAATGCACAGATATTTGTATCCGAGGGAAATGTGGAAGAACATCGGCTGGAGATCCTCTGTGATACGACGGCGGGAAGTGAAGAACGTTTCCGGGAGTTTATCCACTGGCAGAAAAAGCACTGGGGACGCGGCCTGCTCCTGGACATGTTGGCGGAACTTGATATTTCCGCAACGGAGCTGACTTTAGAGGACACACCGGCCTGCAGAAAACGTATGTGGGAGCATTTTGCTCCCGAGATTGCCTTTTTGCGGCAGCTGCCTGCGATTTTGGAAATGGATGACTATCTCTTTGTACACGGCGGCATTCCTACCGATGATCTGGAGAGTCTGACGGAAACGGACCGGCACGCCTGGTTGAAGAATGACTGCTTTCTGGAAAAGGGGTATCGTTTTTCCAGATGTGTTGTGACAGGACACTGGCCTGTCAGCCTTTACCGGCATGAGGAGGCGGATTTACGGCCGATTTTCGAGTATGAGCGCAGGATCATCTGTATGGACGGCGGGTGCGGCCTGAAAGAAGGTGGACAGCTTAACGCGCTTGTTTTTCCGGATAAGAATGCGGCTATGGAAGAGATCCGCTGGGAGTATTATGACAGTTTTCCGGTGGTGACTGCGCTGGATGGGCAGGAAGGAAAGCAGAAGACTTTGTATATCCAGTATTTCGACAGCCGTGTTGACCGACTGGAGGAGCGGGAGGGTATGGTGCGCTGCCGCCATTTGAGCAGTGACAGGACATTGTGGGTACCGTCCACTTTTCTTTATCTGGATGACGATAAAGAATGGCATGTGGATGATTACAGCGATGCCCGGCTGGAAGTAAAACCCGGGGACAGGATCTCCGTTGTATTCCGCAATGCTGCCGGCTGCTATGGAAAGATCAATGGAGTTCTGGGGTGGTATTACGGCCGCTGCAGCGAATAACCGGTTTTTCGAATATGAGTCATGCTTTTAATTCAGATAAATTGAAGAAAGCAGGAAGTTTCAGGTTCTAAGAGTTTGGAACATCTGGACAGGCGAAAGAAGAAAGGAAACGAGGAGGGAAAGAAAATGTTCAGACCGTTGGATGATATGATAAGTAATGCGATAGCGGAAGGTAAGGCCGAATCCATAGTGGATCTGCTGGAAGAGTACGGGACTGTGCAGGACAAGTTGAAGGAAGAGATTTTTAAACAGAAAGATCTTCAGATACTGAAAGAGTGGCTGAAATTAGCGGTAAAGGTGGAGAGTGTTGAAGAGTTTGCACGGCAGATCAACTTTTCGGCAGGTGGTTGAAGTTAAAAATGGAGGACAATATGGACTTTTTCAAAGAACTTATGCACAGAGAACAACAGGATAAACTGGAGAGATATCGGATTTTAAATCAGAATGTAAAGAAGGGGGAGATTCTTTTTACCGGATCGTCATTGATGGAGCAGTTTCCGGTCAATGAGCTTCTGATGACAAACGGCATGGATCAGGTCATTTACAACCGGGGTATCGGCGGATTTACTACGACGGACATGCTGCAGCATATGGAGGAGATGGTATTCGGTACGGAACCTTCACGGATTTTCATCAATATCGGGACGAATGATATCGGCAGTCCGGAGTATCAGCTGGAGGCGTTGCTTGAGCGATACGAGGAGATCATTGTCAGGATTCAGGAGAGACTGCCGGAAGCGGAGATCAATATGATGGCGTATTATCCGGTCAATGAAACGGACAAGATTCCGGAGGGCGAATGGGGTAAGACGGCTTTTGTTACAAGGACTAATGAGAATCTCAATATTGCCAATGCGGCGATAGAGAACCTGGCGGCGAAGAAGGGCTGTCGTTTTATCAATGTCAATGAAGGACTGGCGGACGAGAGAGGCAAATTGAAGAAAGAGTATACGATCGAAGGGATTCATATGTATGCCAACGGGTATCAGGTGGTATTGCAAAATCTGAAAAAGTATCTGTAGTATCTTTCCGGAAGGAGAGCCGGCCTCCGGCTTGAATCGAAAATAAGTCATTCACAAAAGGTTGACTAATGTAACCCTGATATGCTATATTGTTATCAGGGTTACATTAGTCAACCTTTTTGGAACTTGAGAGATTTCGGAGTGGAGGGAAATATGGAGGATAAGACAATCGGCCTTTCCAACAGTGAATGGCGCATTATGGAAAATTTGTGGGAGCAGTTTCCGAAGACGGCGACACAGCTGATCAGGGCGATGGAGACAGAGACCGGGTGGGCCAAGAGCACCACGAAGACGCTGCTGAAACGGATGGAGCAGAAGGGGTGCATTGCATACCGGGAAGGGACGAAGGCAAGAGAATATTATCCGTTATTGAAGCGGGAAGAGGTGGTGGAGTCCGAGACAAGCAGCTTTTTGAACCGGATCTACAACGGCAGTCTGGGATTGATGGTCAATACGCTGGTAAAAAAGCAGGATATCCTGGACGAAGAGATGGAAGAGTTGTACCGGATCATTCAGGAGGCCAGAGCAGAGAAAAAGGAGAAGGCGGACGCGTGATCGGGGTAATGACGGGAGCTATGATTCAGGCAGCACTTTTGGTGAGCGGCATACTGCTGTCTCTTAAACACATCA
>VSOD01000149.1 GCA_009774655.1 Lachnospiraceae bacterium | reverse complement strand
CGCCAGAATGATCTGAAAGGTTTCCGGATCGCAGAATTCCATCATGACCTGCCGGCAGACCCCGCAGGGAGCGCACAGTTCGTCGGCATCGCTGCCCTCCGGGCCGCCTACCACCGCGATTTTCGTAAATTCCCGCTCCCCTTCGTAAACCGCCCGGAAAAAGGCCGTCCGCTCCGCACAGTTTGTGGGCGTGTAGGCAGCGTTTTCGATATTGCAGCCGTGATATATTTTACCACTCTTTGTCACAAGCGCAGCACCTACCTGAAAATGAGAATGCGGCGTGTATGCATGTTCCCTGGCTTTTTTCGCCTCCAGGATCAGTTCTTCGTTGGTCATTTTTCCTCCCTTCCGAGACATTGCACATTTCTGTGCATATCAACTTTCCCTATCAACTGTCTTAATACCCAGCCCCGTCATCCGTCTGTTTGATGATCTTGACAATCCTGCTGGTGCCAAGTCTGTCTGCTCCCAGCGCAATGAATTTCTCCGCATCTTCCAACGACGCAATGCCGCCTGCGGCTTTCACCTTCACTTCTTTGCCGACATGCTTCCGCATCAGCTCCACATCCGCAAAGGTAGCTCCGGCGGTGGAAAATCCCGTGGAGGTCTTGATGAACTCCGCCCCGGCACTGGTAACGGTCTCACACATCCTGATCTTCTCCTCCTCGGTGAGCAGGCAGGTCTCGATAATGACCTTTAAGATCTTTCCGCCGCAGGCTTCATGAATCTGACGAATCTCGTCCTCGATCTCCTGATATTTCCCGTCTTTCACCCAGCCGATATTGACCACCATGTCAATCTCTTCCGCACCGTTTTCTATGGCATCCTTCGTCTCAAAAACCTTCACGGCCGTAGTACTGTATCCGTTCGGGAACCCGATCACCGTACAGATCGGCAGCCTGCCTTCCACATACTCCGCCGCCTGCTTCACATAGGCCGCCGGAATACAGGCGGATGCGGTCTGATATTTGATCCCGTCATCCAGAATCCCGCGGATCTCCTCCCAGGTCGCCGTCTGCGTGAGCAGCGTATGATCCACTGTCTTTAAAATGTCTTTCCTGTCCATAACCTTCTCCTTCCTACTCTTATTCTGTTCTTTTCTTATACTGTTCTTTCTATAAAAATACCATTTTGCGTAAATATCTGTTGCGCTTCTGCTATGGCTTTTTATATATTTCGTCTCCCGCTACACCATTTTCTCCAGCACGGAAGTTCCGATCGTGCCTTCCGGCATGGCAACTCCGAAATTATCGGCAATGGTGGCCCCGATCACCGCAAAGGTCCGGGTGTCCTCCAGCCTCCCGCTGCCCTTCATGGACGGAGAGTACGCCAGGAACGGCACCTTCTCCCTGGTATGATCCGTACCCGTGTGGGTCGGGTCATTTCCGTGATCCGCAGTAATGATCAGCAGGTCGTCCTCCTTAAGCAGCGGCAGGAATTCTCCCAGCTTTACATCAAACCTCTCCAACTCCCCGGCATATCCTGCGACATCACGCCGATGCCCCCACAAAGCGTCGAAGTCCACCAGATTAACGAAGCACAGCCCCTCAAAATCCCTGCCTGCGATCTCAATAGCCTGCTCCATACCGTGCACGGAACTTTTGGACTTGTTGGATTCCGTCAGGCCTTCGCCGTCAAAGATATCAAAGATCTTTCCCACGGAGATTACATCCAGACCGGCGTCCTTCAGGGCATTTAAGGCTGTCCGTCCATAGGGTTTCAGCGCATAATCGTGCCGGTTGCTGGTGCGCTTGAACTCGCCCCGCTTCTTTCCCACGTAAGGCCTGGCGATCACACGCCCCACCTTCCACTCATCCTTCATGGTAAGTTCTCTTGCGATCTCGCAGCAGCGGTACAGCTCTTCCAGACCGAAGGTCTCCTCGTTGCCGCAGATCTGCAGCACCGAATCCGCAGAAGTATAGACGATCATATGGCCCGTGGCGATCTCCTCCTCCGCCAGTTCCTCCAGAATCTCCGTGCCGCTGGCGCTTTTATTGCCGATGATCACGCGGCCGGTCCGTCTGGACAGTTCCTCCAGCAGTTCTTTCGGGAATCCCGTTTCCGTAAACGTCTGAAAAGGCTTTGTGATATGAAGCCCCATCATCTCCCAGTGACCCGTCATGGTATCCTTGCCGGTGCTGGCTTCATTCATTTTCATAAAATATCCCAGAGGCTGTTCCACCGCCGGAACCTGTTTTAAAGGATGCAGGTTCGCCATGCCCAGCTTCTGGAGATTGGGAATCTTGAATTCCTCCATCTCCCGGGATATGTGCCCTAAAGTATCCGTCCCTTCATCGCCGTAAGCGGCAGCATCCGCCAATGCTCCCACGCCCAGCGAGTCGATCACGATCGTAAAGATTCTCTTATATTTTCTTTCCGCCATTTCAACACTCCTCCTGATATTATTGCTGCAGATCCGACGTCCGTCCGTCTTCTGCTCCCGACACTGTCAATGCTTCTCCCGGTCCGCCCTGATCAGCCTTCTCAGCGCTCCCACTGCCACCGTGATAGCCGCTTCCGTATCGTGTATGATCGGGTTATCCAGCCCCTGCGCATTTCTCTCCTGATTCCCCACCACCAGGAAATTGGAACCGCAGCGCACTCTCAAATGGCTGGCCGCAATGAACAGCGCCGCCGACTCCATCTCGGACGCCTTACAGCCCATACGTTTCCAGGCTTCCCATTTGTTCAGCAGTTCATAACTCACCGGCATCCGCTCCGGCTCATGCTGTCCGTAAAAAGCATCCTTGCACTGTACCACACCCACATGATAAGGCAGCCCCAGTTCCCTGCAGGACTCCACCAGCGCATTGGCCACCTCAAAATCAGCCACCGCCGGATATTCTATGGGCGCATATTCCCTGCTGGTACCTTCCATGCGCACCGCCCCGGTGGCAACGACGATATCGCCGCCCTTGACATCCAGATCAATGCCGCCGCAGGTGCCCACACGTATAAAAGTGTCCGCTCCGCTCAGCGTCAGCTCCTCAATGGCGATGGTTGCGGAAGGCCCGCCAATACCCGTGGAGGTAACGCTTACCTTTTCCCCGTCCAGATATCCCGTGTAAGTAACGAACTCCCGGCTGTCCGCCACCAGCTTCGCATCCTCAAAATGCTTCGCGATCTTCGCGCAGCGCTTGGGATCCCCCGGCAGGATCACGTACTTTCCCACGTCCCCCGGCCTGATCTGTAAATGATACTGTAACCCTGCTTCTCCCGAATAATTCTGCATACTCTTTCCTCCTGTATCGTTATGATTTTCTATGGGGCTGCCCCTTTTACCGTCGTTTCCAGTGTCATCATAGCTCTTATACACCCTTTTTACAAGGACTCGTGTCCTTCTCCGATTCGATTTTCGTTCTTCTGCTATTTCGGGCGCTTTATGCCGCCTTTCCTCTTTAATCCGAACCCATGCAGGTATATTTCGGGAATATTGATTCTTTCGTCCGCCGTTCTCATTACGATGCCTAAAGTGACCAGTACTTCAAGAATTTCAACATTTGTCTTGCCCGGCAGCTTATCACGCTCTGCCGCCGGCCAGTTTTCCGGCTCCAGATAACGCAGGAATTCATCCGATCCCATCAACATCGTTTTGCCGGACAAACGGCCGATCAGATTTTGCAGCCACTGATATTCTTCCTGTGTCAGTTCCTGTACTCTGTCTGCCGAAACTTTTGCCACCGCCCCCTGTAATCTGGTCGGCAAAAGTATCCTGTTTTCTTCCAACAGCGATACATCACTCTTATGGTTCAGCATCTCTTCTGCCGCAAAAGCAAAGCATTTCAGGAAAGCCCGCGGCGCTGTCTCCCCGTTTGCGTCCTGAATGTGGTTGGGTACCCAGGTATAACTGATGCCTCTCTTCGCATTCTTCCCCATATACTGCCCGATCATTTTATTGATAAGCAGACGAAATGCTTCTTCTGAATTGCCCGGCAGATACCCCAACGCTCCATCGGCTTCTGTCTGCAGCAATCCCGGTACTTCTTTCAAATATACCTCCATTTCCACAACCCCTGCATTGGCCATCCTTTTGACAAGCAGACGATAGAGCGAATGAGTATCCCAATTCAATTCCAGTCGGTACGCCCCCATTTTTGAGGCATCCACAAACTGAAGCGCCTTCGCATTATACAGATCACTGCGCAGAAAAATTTTTGCTTTCACATGTGTATAGCGACTGTTATGGCGATACCAGAAATCCAGCAGACTTCTGATAAACAGAAAAAGATTCTCATAGTTACCGCAGATACGATCCAGTTCATCGTATACCAGACAAATGTGTATATCCCTTTTTTCAAGAACAGTATCCGCCTGGTCGAGAAAACTCTCCCATTTTTCCTTTCTGACATCCAGGACATTCCACCATTTTGACACCTCGTTACTGTCCTGCTCCAGAATCTTTCTGGTTTCGGCACCAAAATAATGATCCGCCAGTTCACGAAACTCCCGGTCTTCTCTAAACTTTCTTAAGATCACCGAACAGACCAATCCGCCCCAGAAGGAGGTCAAATTATCCGGTTTTTCAATCTTCAACAGATCATCACAGGAATTGGCAGTCGGAAACGCCTTCGCCCCCAAACCGGTTGCGATATATCCGGTCAAAAACTCCTGTTCCTGCAGGCCGGTATATCGTTTTCTGTCTTTCTCACTGATCACATGGCGCAGTCCTCCACAGGATGTCAAAATGCGAAACAATTCCGTTTTTCCTGAACCACGTCCTCCCGTGATCAGGAAATTTTTAGGATCTGCCAATTTAGCGTAACTGCGCAGAGGCAGGAAATTTTGTAAAAGATTTTCTTCATCTTCTCCCGAACCGTTTTCCGGAACACAATTTGAAATTCCTTCCAGTATTCTATACCTTGCTTCCATCTCCATGCTCAACCCTCTCCAAACCAGCCACAGATCCTCTCTGTAATTTTCCTGTAGCTTTCTCCGGTCAGTATGTTTTCATAAGCCTTCACACGCTGTTTCCTCTCCGGACTCTCATCTGAGTACAATTCTACACCCCGCAGCAGCTCGTCATTAAACGGGATAAGTTCAGGATAATGAATCTCACCTTCCGCCTCGATACCCGGCACTTTACTGCTTTCATCATAGTAGTTTTCCATACAAACCGTATACGCTTTTCGCATAAAACGCTGCCTGGCTGCAACAAAATCCTCTGCCGTTGGTTTCGGACACATAGTATCCACTATCATTACAGGGAAATCTTCTTCATGTCCTTCTGCTATTGTACGCAGAACCTGTGTGATCCCGTCCCAAGATTGTCTGCTGTCATTGCCAAACAGTACGACGCCGTGAGGAATCTGCGTAACCGCTATACCACCCATATCATGGAATCCTGCCCGTGCATCCACCAGAATATAATCTATATCATAACTGTTTCTTGCGGCGATCAGCAATCCTTTCAAAGCCTCTCGCAAATAACCGTCTCTGTTATCCTGATAATCAATACGTGCCAGCTTTTGCAGATAGTTTTCATCTATCTTTCCGGCAGACATAAGGAATAATTTCCCTGCATCTTCATCCAGAAGGGCGGGTTCCACCACATCCAACACGAAATCTGTCAGCTTGATCCCCGGCTCGACCTCCCGTTCTATAAGATAGTCCAAAACCCCTCGTGTCACAGCTTCTTCGTCAAAAAATAACGTTGCCAGTCCGGGGGCTTCAATATCTGTATCTACCATCAATACGTTCTTACCCTGCTTTACCAGACACAAAGCTACGCCGGCTAATGCCGTTGTCCTTCCCATGCCGCCCTTGAATGAGTAAAATGTGATCACTTTGGCGCCACTTTCCGCCTCTTCATAGGGCCACACTGATTCTGAATCATGCCATCTGCAAACCCAGGCCTTCTTTGCAATAGCCCGCTCAGACAAATAGAATTTAACACCGTCTTCTTCTTTCCAGAAAAGCCTTTCACTCTCTATGAGATCAATTATGATTTTTTCCCGCTCTTCCAGTCTTTTGCGGTTATGCGCTGATTTTTTCCAATAAACTCTACCGCTGAAATATGCTCCCATATCACCGCTTAAAACAGACGAAAGAGTCCCTTTGTCAGAATCATCTACAGGCTCTGTGTTATCCATCAGCAAAGACACTTTGCCGTAAACATCCCTGATCAATGTAGCTTCTTTCACAAGCGTATTCTTATTCCATTTACGTATACAGGCCACTGCCGTATCCAGGGTATCATTAAATGTTATCATCTCACAGTCTCCTTACACATATCCATCCAAACGCATAAACGCCAGCTCTCTGATCAGACACCCTGCCGCCTGCCTACAGTCCTCAGCATCTTTCTTTACGAATTTATCATCTCCAAAATATCTTCTTTCCGGATGGTCTCGAAACAGAACTTCGGGCAGCGCCATTTGAGATAATCTCAGCGCACATGCCGGATCGATCATCATTGTCAACCCCACATCACCTGTCAACATCATAACGATATCCTGAAAAAGCGCTTCTCCAAAATGACTGTATTTTCTGATATTACTGGACGAACATATTCTCTCCATAATTCTTTTCAAAGCACACTCTGCTGCAAATCCCTGCATACAGACTGCACTATCATATTCTTCATTTTCTTCCAGAATGCTTCCATCAATCCAGTGCCTTATTGCTGACTCATAGAAATCTTCATATGCCATTTATCCTCTGCTCCTTCGTCCGGTCATTTCCATCCGGATTTATCTCAATCTCTGCGCTGCCTCTCTATGTCTTCTGCCTGCTCCCTGAAAAAAGAGCCCCGCCGCGTCTGTAAAATATTATAGCACGCTCAGGACTCTTTTTCACTATATTGCCTTCAAAGTGTCGATGACTTTATTATAGTTAACGACACCGGAAACAGAAAGTTGTTATGTCGTTTACTATAGACCACGCCAACCATCAACCCATTGGAAATTCTGCCGATGAATAAGCCCGTCAGTGCCGCCACGATCGCCAACCACCAGTACCATTCCAGTCCTGAAAATGTCATAACGATTTCCTCCTTTGTCTGCGGGTTCTGTCTGTCCGCCTGTTGAGGCAAGTTTATGCTGCGGGGAGTGAAATCGACGTGAGGCCGGTGTGAAATTTCCCGCGCTGTATGCTGGAGAATAAAAGAAAAAAGCTGTCCCCTTTCCGGTAGGAAAGCGTCTCTTCCCGTCCGGAGATCGTACCCTCTCCCTCCAGAATCAGGATGCTGGCAAAGGACGCTTCCGAAACTTTCCCTGCCAGTTTCTGCATGACTCTCCCATCCAGATTTAACTTATCCACCGTAAAATAATCACAGTCCGCAATATGGGGATAACAGTTCCTGTCCTTTACAACAGGAATCCGCTTTGTCACCGCAAGCGCTTTCTCAATATGCAGGTCGCGTTTTTTACCGTCTTTTCCAATCCGTCCATAGTCATATACCCTGTAGGTCACATTGGAGTTCTGCTGAATCTCTGCGATCAGGATGTCTTTTCCGATTGCATGGATGGTCCCGGCCTCGATAAAAAGTACGTCTCCCTTCTGCACCGGCACGGCATTCAACACTTCGGTAAGGGTATCATTCATAATTCTGTCCGCGAATTCCTCTCTACTGATCTCTCTCTTGAAACCATAGTACAGGAACGCATCCTTACCGGCGTCCATAACATACCACATTTCGGTCTTGCCGTACTGCCCCTCATTCTGCCGGGCGTACCTGTCGTCAGGATGTACCTGTATGGACAGGTTATCCCTTGCATCAATAAATTTGATCAGGATCGGGAAATCCTCAAACCGGTCACAATGTGTACCCAGTACCCAGCTTCCCTCCTGCCTGATATAATCGGGCAATGTCCTGCCCGCGTACTTCCCGTTTGTAATAACGGATGCGCCGTCCGGGTGGCAGGACAGTTCCCATGCTTCCGCAGGACTCCTGCCCTCAAACAACACATTGTACTCTTCCGCAAGGCGATGGCCTCCCCAAATATAATCTTTGCAGCTCGGCTTTAATTTCAATATACTCATAACTTTTCTCCATTATCTGCGCTCACATCCCCATATCTGCGGCAGCATCTTTGACGATTTACGGTCCGGTTGATTCCATTGATCCTGTTGCTCTTTCTGCAGCTCATATCGGCAAATACCACACTATTTCCTTCCGCACTCTACATCCGCCGCAGTAGTAACGCTGTGTTCTTTAATGTAAGCCACAAGCTCATCCACCTTGGTAAAAGCAAGCGCCACATAGGTATCCGCCGCGCCATAATAGATCGCGATCCTGCCGCTCTTAGCATCATGAATCGTTGCGCAGGGGAATGTCACATTCGGCACAAATCCCCGCTCCTCATACCATTCTTCCGGTGTCAGCAGGAACGTATCACAGCGGTACTTCACAACAGAAGGTTCGTCGATATCCAGAATCGCACCACCGATGCTGTACACATACCCGTTGCAGGTTCCGGTCACCCCGTGATAAAATAACAGCCACCCTTCGCTCGTCTCAATGGGAGCGGCTCCGCCGCCAATCTTCACATTCTGCCACCATTCGCTTCCCTTGCCCATCACATGGCGGTGCCTGCCCCAGTACACCATATCCGCACTCTCCGAAAGGAAGATATCTCCGAAGGGCGTATGTCCGCTGTCACTGGGTCTTGACAGCATCATATACTTCCCGTTCACTTTTCTCGGAAACAGCACTGCATTTCTGTTAAACGGCAGAAAGGGATTCTCGATCCTCGTAAACGTTTCGAAATCCTGTGTCTTCGCCACCCCGATCGCAGCGCCGTAAAAATCCTGACACCAGATGATATAATAAGTGTCTTCCACTTTTACCAGCCGCGGATCATAAGCATACTGCGGCATAAATTCGTTCCCGTCCCGCTGCGCCACGATCGTTCGTCTCCTTCTGTTATTTCATTCTTTATCGTATGCGTCTATTCTGAATCACCATACTCATATTGTTAATTAACTTTTTCTTTTAATTAATATAAACCTAATATATTTAATTAATTTAATCAATATATTTTGGTTAATTAAATCATTTTCGACATTTTGTCCAAATTGAAGCATTCATTTTTGTGCATTTTTCAATCATTGAAAATTTTTCAGACATAAAAAAGTGTCTTCGACACCTCAACCCCCTGACCCCCATTCATGGGGGAATTAGGGGTTCCTTTTTTTATCGT
>VSOD01000148.1 GCA_009774655.1 Lachnospiraceae bacterium | reverse complement strand
AATAAAACTTAAATAAAAAGATTGACAAAAGTATAGATGGATGATACCATGAGTATAAATCGTTGGGAGATAAGCAAAACGAAATCAATGTACACAGGAGGGAAAATAATGAAAATGAAGAAGTTTGCCAGTTTATTTCTGGCATCAGTTATGTGCCTGAGCCTGGTAGGCTGCGGTGGCAGCAGCAGTGATGCATCAAGTGTCGGTACAACGGATTCTGGGGAGGAATCTGGAACAGAGAGCGTAGCAGCTTCGGAAGCAGAGAGTGTAACGGCAGACAAGGAAAATGCAGGCGATGTGGCACAGGGGAATGCAGAAGTTACAATGTGGACGTTCTTAGATCCGGCAAATACCTCTAATGGGCGAAGTGTAGCGCTGTCGCAGATGATCGAAGAATTTGAAGAAGAGAATCCTGGTATCACTGTGAAAGTGGAACCACAGGACTATACAACCATGACCGCTAAATTCCTTGCGGCTACGGCGACCGGAGATGCTCCTGATATTATCTGGTGTGCGCGTGATGAATTGTGTGGTGTTCTGGATGCTGGTGCATTGGAACCCCTGGAAAATTTGTTCTTGGGAGAATGGTCTGCTGAGGATATCGCAGATATTGATGATTCTTATTTCCGTTTTGGAGAACGCGATGGACAGCATTATGTATTATCTCTTTCTAAGAATGCGATTGTTGTGTATTATCGTTCTGACCTGCTGGAAGCTGCCGGCAAGGAAATCCCTGCCACGTGGGAAGAACTCTTTGATGTTGCAACTGCACTGACGGGTAAGGATGAGACAACTGGTATTGACCGTTATGGATTAGGACAGGCTTTTTCGGCGGTAGGAAGTGATTCTCCACTGCTGGCAAATTATTTTATTGATAAACAAGGGGATTTGTTTGCAGAGGACGGTACGGCGAACTGGGCTAATGAAATTGGCGTTGCAGGGATTGACTGGATTGCTAATGCGATTGATTCCGGCATTACTCCTGCAGAGAGTGTCAACACCAATGGAGAGGATATGCTGGTAGAGTTTCAGTCCGGCAAATATGGTATGGTGGTAGGCGGTGCTGTTAGAGTTCCTACGATAAGAGATGCTGTCAGTTATGAGCCGAAGACAGTTCAGATTGCTGAGACACCGGGTGGATGTATTTTGGATGGATGGTTTGTTGGTGTCTGGTCAGGTTCTGAGCATAAGCAGGAAGCTGGCAAATTCTTAGAGAAAATGTATGCACCGGAATCCGATCAAAAATGGGTAGAATTGGGAGGACAGGCACCCGTTCGTAAATCTACACTGGAGAGTATGACGATTGATGACAGCAATAAGTATCTGCAGGTTATGCTTGATGCATTCGAGAATGGATGGTTTGTTTCCAATGAGATGACATATTCGGGATGGAAGACGAATCTGCATGAATGTATCCAGGCAGTACTTGGTAACAATACCGACCCGATGGAAGCTCTGCAGACAGCAGAAGAGCAGTTCAACTCTTCCAATAATCGTTAACACTATAAAACTAGGCCGGAGGTTCTGCTTTGGCTGGACCTCCGGTTATTGATTGACTGGCCCGTTCGCAAAGCGTGCGGGCATTTCGTTTCATTATGGGAAGGAATTAATATTTTGGTAAGGAGAGTGCTGCGATGCAAAAACAAAATTCGCTAAAAAGATTTTTTGGAGGAGCATATATCTGGCCGGCTATGTTTCTGCTGTTGGCGCTGCTCATCGTTCCACTGATCTATACAGTCTACAGTGGTTTTTTTCAATATAAATATATGATGAAGGGAAATTTTGTCGGTCTTCAAAATTACATATATTGCTTGTCAGATAAAAAGATCAGAGCTTCTTTTATGACGACGATCGGGGTAACAGTTGTTTCTACTGCGATTTCAATCGTTGGAGGCTTGCTGATGGCATTGTGGATTGATCGGCGCGGAGGATTTTTCTCCTATTTGATCGAGATGGTGGGGCTGATTCCCTGGGTCATTTCCATGGTAGTGGCCGGACTGCTCTGGCGATGGCTGTTCAACGGTGATCTGGGATTGTTCAATCTGATCCTGAAAGGGCTTGGTATGGAACCGATTTATGTGATCCAAAACAGGAATTCTGCAATCATTGCTTTAATTTTTGTCATGTCCTGGCGAACGATCGGTTATTCCATGGTAATGCTTTTAGCCGGCCTTAAGGGAATCGATGGAACCCTGCTGGAGGCGGCACGGGTGGACGGTGCAACTTTTTTACAGACGTTGTTCCGAATCAGGCTGCCTTTGATCAAATCTAATCTGCTGCTTTCTACGATCGTTCTGACAGTCAGCAATTTCACGAACAATACGGTGCCGAAGGTACTGACAAGTGGAGGGCCGGCCAATGCGACGAATGTGATTACATTAGAGCAGTATAACTTAAGTTTTGTCTACTATGAATTTGGACGTTCTTCTGCATTGTCTGTATTAATCATGGCTGTTGTAGTTGTTATTATAGCTTGCTATATCAAGGTAGCAAAGTACGAACTGTAAGGAGGGGGCAGATATGGATACAAACCGTAGGCGGCATAAGACCGCGGCAAGAATCGGAGAAGCAGTTTTTCTTCTGGTTTTTGGCATCATCAATCTGATTCCTATTTTCTGGGGCATGGTAACATCACTCAAGACGACACGGGACATTAATTCTTTTCCACCGAAGGTTTTTAACTTTACACCTACGTTGGAGCATTACCAGACTGTTCTTTCTACCGGTTTTTTTCAGACAATCGTGAATAGCGCGCTGTATGCGGTTATTGCTATTGTGGCAGGCGTAGTGGTTGGTTATCTGGCAGGATATGGTTTTGCACGGAGGGATTTTCCGCTAAAAAAACTGGCATTTTTTATTGTAGTTGTCGGAATTCCTCTGTCGGGTGGCAGTTCAGTTCTGTTGATCCCTAATTATATGTATATGATGAATCTGAGTTTGACTAATCATTGGTATACCATGCCGTTAATTTATACGGCTTATAATTTGCCAATGACGATCTGGCTGATGATTTCCGGAGTGAAATCAGTTCCGCTGGAATTGGAAGAGGCGGCAAGGATTGACGGTGCTAAACAGAAATATATCGTTTGTAAATTGCTGCCGCCATTAGTGAAACCGTCTGCTGCTGCCGCTGCATTGCTGATCTTTATCAATGCATGGAATGATTATATTACTGCATCGGTCATGGTAACAGGACAGGAACGGAAGAATATTCAGATGGCAATATACGACTATATGGGATTTTTTGGTATGGAATGGGGGCCGCTGACGGCAGCAGCCAGTTTTGCGATCATTCCGATTCTGCTGGTATTCACGTTTCTCGGCAAACAGCTGGTATCCGGGCTGACTGCCGGTGCAGTGAAAGGATGACGAAGTATTTAGAAACTCTATAGAAAATATAAAAGATATGAGGAGGAAAATGCGATGAAAACATTTGTACATGAAAAACCTGAGCCTTCAACAAATCCTGCTGTTGAAAAGCATTATGATGTTGTGGTTATCGGTGGCGGTATGAGTGGTCTGTGTGCGGCAATCGCATCTGCCCGCCATGGGGCGAAAACCTGTCTGGTACAGGATCGGAGCGTTTATGGAGGAAATGCAAGTTCCGAGACGAAGATGCATATATCCGGAGCTTCCTGTCACTGGGGAAAAAAGAATGCTGCCGAGACAGGTATCCTGATGGAACTGCAGTTGGACAACAAGCGGATCAATGACAGCTACAACTATTCCATTTGGGATGGTGTTCTTTGGTCAAAGGCACAGGGGACGGAGAACCTGGATTGCTATATGAACACAACGATGGATAAAGTTACTGCCGGGAAAGATAAAATACAGGCGGTAGAGTGTTACCAAATGACAACGGAAATTCGTTACGGCTTTACGGCAGATATTTTTATTGATGCCACTGGAAATGGTACATTGGGATATTTTGCAGGTTGTGAATACCGTATCGGAAGAGAAAGCCGTGAGGAATTCGGCGAAAAAGATGCACCCGATGTACCGGACGGTGAGACGATGGGCAATACAATCTACTTTGTGGCAAGAGATATGGGACATCCGGTCAAATTTGTGAAGCCGGACTGGGCGTATACATTTGACGAGAGCTTTTTCAAGCATCGTTATCACGGTGATATTGTAGTATATCATAATGCAGATGATGTGGTCGTATTAAAACCGGATGAAGATTATGAGGATCACAGGGACCAACTGGTAGAAAAATATGATGTGGAGTCTGGCTATTGGTGGATTGAACTGGGCGGAGACTGGGATGATATTATCAAATCTGCGGAAGAAATCCGCTGGGAGCTTTATAAGATTATATATGGTGTCTGGGATCATATAAAGAATGGCGGAGATCACGGTGCAGAGAACTATGAACTGGTTTGGGTTGGTAATGTGCCAGGAACACGTGAGAGCCGCCGGTTGGTAGGTGAATATATTTTGAAGGAAGAAGATGTTTATGAAAATCGTATTTTTGAGGATGCGGTAGCATATGGCGGCTGGCCAATGGATGAACACACGGCGGGAGGATTTCATGCCAAAGGGGAGATCCCTTCCAAAGTTCGCAGTTTTCCAGGATTCTATACGATCCCTTATCGTTGCTATGTCTCGAAAGATATGAAAAACATGATGATGGCGGGACGTAACATAAGCGCATCCAAGCTGGCGATGGGTTCTACACGGATCATGGCTACCTGCGCCGTGGGTGGTCAGGCTGTCGGTACGGCAGCAGCTATGGCCTGTGCAAAAGGATGCAGCCCTGTAGAATTTGGAGAGAAATATATCAGAGAACTGCAACAGGAACTTTTAAAAGACGATTGTTATATTCCCGGTTATCGCAATGAGGATGAGAAGGATTTGGCGCGGCAGGCAAATGTCAGTGCTACGTCGAGTCGACCGGGGTGTGAGGCCAGGAAGGTAATCAACGGTGTGACACGAAATGAAGAGGAGACATTGAATCTCTGGCAGTCTGCAGGGATTGGAGCGGAGGGAGAAACTTTAAGTTTGCAGTTAAAGAACGAGGCATCTATTTCTCAGATTCGTCTGACTTTTGATCCAGATCTGTCTGAGGAACGCTGCATTTCAGTATCCAAAGCTTTTCTGGATAAAGAGCCAATAGGTGTTGCGAAAGAATTGGTAAAAGACTACAATATTAATATAAAGAAAAACGGAGAGATTGTGTGGACAAAGTCAGTGTATGATAACTATCAGAGGCAGAATATCATTGATTTGGAACAGCCGATAGTGTCAGACCAGATAGATATCTGCATCACGGCAACGAATGGGGATGCGGATGCCCGTGTGTTTGAAGTACGTGTTTATGCTGACGAACGCTGAATAATATCAGCATGGCATGTATGACCGTGAAGCAGAGAACGAAGAAGAGATCATAAGATACAGTACGAAATATATAGAAATGGAGTCAATGTAAGATGGAAAAAATATGATACAGCAGGTTATGACAGCTCCAGGGGAGATCACATTTCATGAGATTCCCCATTCCGGAAGCGGGTGAAGGCCAAGTTCTGGTTAGAATACATATAATCGGTATCTGTGGCAGTGATATCCATGTGTATCACGGCAAGCATCCATTTACAAAATATCCCGTGACTCAAGGGCATGAGGTGTCTGGAGAGATCATGGCTCTGGGAAAGGATGTGAAAGATTTTACGATTGGTCAGAAGGTTACGATCGAACCGCAGGAATACTGCGGCAAGTGTTATCCATGTACGCATGGGAAGTATAATCTTTGTGAAGAGCTGAAGGTCATGGGCTTTCAGACTACCGGGACAGCTTCCCATTATTTTGCGGTGGATGCATCCAAGGTTACTCCGATTCCGGAAAATATGGGATATGAAGAGGGGGCTATGATAGAACCTTTAGCTGTTGCAGTGCACGCAGTACGCCGAGCTGGTGATGTCGCGGGCTTGAAAATAGCAGTCATCGGTGCAGGTCCGATCGGAAATCTGGTCGCACAGACAGCCAAAGGTATGGGTGCCGCACAGGTTATGGTAACAGATGTTTCTGATTATCGTTTGAAGCTTGCGAAGGAATGTGGTGCAGATTTTGTTGTCAATACAAAGGACAAAGAATTTGGCGCTGCCATGCTGGAGTCTTTCGGGACTGATAAAGCAGATATCATTTATGATTGTGCAGGTAACGATATTACGATTAATCAGGCAATCCGCTGTGCAAGAAAAGGAAGTACGATCATTCTTGTCGCTGTATTCGCGGACATGGCCAAGGCAGATTTAGCTGTGCTGAACGATCATGAACTGGATATGAACACAACAATGATGTATCGTCACGAAGATTATGTCAAGGCGATTGAGATGGTGGAGGATGGAAAGATTTTCTTAAGGCCGTTAATGAGCAGAGTATTTCCCTTTGATCAATTTAAACAGGCATATGAGTACATCGATGCCAACCGGGAGACAGCGATGAAAATTCTGATTGATGTGCAGAGTTAGAAGGCTTTTGATTAAAAAATAATTTGAAAAACACAGGGCTGTATTTTCTTGCAGTCCTGTGTTGTCGAAATATATATCACAGATGGGGCGTATCTGACTGTTCGAATCTGCTCAGAGATAATCTGGATACTTTCAATCACTGTATTTTGACGGCAACAACACAATAAATGTGTGAGAACCGGTTTGAACCATTGCAAAGATTTCCACATTCTGACAAAATTTGATTGACAAATCATTAATAAGCGGTATAGGATTGTTTTACACAACTTCACTGTATTGGTAATAAATTATGATCAGTGGCGTCATTATGGAGAGGAGGAATATATGAAAACAATAGCCGGAGGTGTAGAAATTAAAAGACTTAACCGGATTCGAACGTTAAAATATATTCTTGACGCTAAAATGGTATCGCGGCAGGAGATCGCCACTGTTCTGGGTTTCAGTATGCCGACGGTTTTGCAGAATGTTGCAGATCTGATTGAATGCGGGCTTGTGTGCGAGGTGGGAGAATACGGCTCTACAGGGGGACGCAAAGCAAAGACACTTTCTATCCGGGAGGGAGTTCGCTGCACGGTAGGAGTGGAGATTTCAGCGCATCATCTGCGTATGGTTTTGATGGATCTGAATCAGAAAATTCTGGATTTTGTTTCCTACAGACTACTTTATCAGAATACGCAGGAATATTATATCGGGATTGGTGATATGATACAAAAGTTTGTGGAAAAGAATCAGATTGGGAAAGAGAATGATTATACGCTGGCTGGGGTTGGGTTCTCTCTTCCGGGGATTTTGGATCAGAATCAGGGGATTTTGCTGAGATCTCATGCATTGGGGATATCTAATATAAATCTACGACAGTTTTCCTGTAATGTTCCACATCATGTTTGTTATGGCAATGATGCCAACAACGCCGCATATGCGGAAATAGAAAATAAGCAACAGAACACTATTTATCTTTCTCTAAATGATACTGTGGGTGGAGCTACCTATATCAATGGAAGCATTTATCAGGGGGATCATTATAAGAGTGCAGAATTTGGACATATGGTAATTGTTCCGAACGGCAGGGAGTGCTATTGTGGTAAAAAAGGCTGTCTGGATGCTTATTGTTCTGCCAAGGTTCTGCGGCGGGAAGACGAGGATACGATTGAACGATTTTTTGAAGATCTGAATCAGGGGTTTCCTGAAAATATACAGATGTGGGATACATATCTGGAGCATTTGGCTGTGGCGGTATCTAACCTGCGCATGGCCTATGACTGTGATATTATTCTTGGTGGCAATGTTGGTGGTAATATGACAGGACATATGTATGTTTTTGAGGAGAAATTGAAGAAATACAATAATTTTGACTATGATACTTCTTATATCCGTTTGGGGAAGTATCGACGTGAATGTTCGGCAATCGGTGCCGCACGGCTCATGCAGGATCAATATATTGAAAGGATAGAGACATTCTCTGTAGCTCAGTCTTCCTAGAGATATTTCTTTTCATGTTCTGTTTTTTATTTCGATAAGAATATGGACGTGATTAAGGAACAAATAGGGCGCGCCATGAAGGCAGCCCTGAAAGCACAATAGATAACATGGAAAGGGAAAAGTATGACGAATCGTGAGAAAGCAAGAAAACAGGCGCAGGCATTGGTGAGTCAGATGACGGTGGAAGAGAAGGCTTCCCAGCTTCGCTATGACGCTCCGGCAATCGAGCGGCTGGGTATTCCGGCCTATAACTGGTGGGGAGAAGCGCTGCATGGTGTGGCGCGGGAAGGCGTGGCTACCAGTTTCCCGCAGGCGATAGGCATGGCGGCGACTTTTGACGAGGAGCTTCTCAGAGAAGCAGGAGACGTGGCGGCCACGGAAGGGCGCGCGAAGTACAATGCCTATGCGGCGGAGAACGACAGGGATATCTATAAGGGACTGACGTTCTGGTCGCCGAATGTGAATATTTTCAGGGATCCCAGATGGGGAAGAGGACAGGAGACATACGGAGAGGATCCGTACCTGACGTCCAGAATGGGTGTCGCCTATGTGAAAGGACTGCAGGGAGACGGTGCGGTAATGAAAGCGGCAGCCTGCGCGAAACACTTTGCGGTGCATTCCGGACCGGAGGCCCTGCGGCACGAGTTTAATGCCGTGGCCTCAAAGAAAGATATGGAAGAGACCTATCTCCCCGCTTTCCGGGCCTGCGT
Source organism: Lachnospiraceae bacterium (assembly GCA_009774655.1). Taxonomy (GTDB): domain Bacteria; phylum Bacillota; class Clostridia; order Lachnospirales; family Lachnospiraceae; genus UBA3282. The sequence goes on along the minus strand of VSOD01000148.1, from coordinate 501 downwards.
GCAGGAGGGCGGTGTGGAAGCCGTGATGGGCGCCTATAACCGGACCAATGGCGAACCCTGCTGCGGCAGCAGGACGCTGATCAGGGATATCCTGCGCGGAGAATGGGGATTTGAGGGCCATTTCGTGTCCGACTGCTGGGCGATACGGGATTTTCATGAGAACCATATGGTGACCCATTCGGCGGAGGAGTCGGCGGCGCTGGCGCTGCACAACGGCTGTGACATCAACTGCGGTGTGACTTATCTCCATCTGTTAAAAGCGCTGCAGGATGGTCTGGTGACCGAGGAGGAGATTACGGAAGCGGCAGTGCGGGCCTTTACTGCACGGTATCTTCTGGGATTGTTTGACGGAAGTGAGTTCGACGAGATTCCTTATGAAAAGGTAGAGTGCCGGGAACATCTGATGGTGGCGGAGAGGCTTACGAGGGAGTCGGTGGTGCTGTTGAAGAATGACGGTGTGCTGCCGCTTGCGAAGAAAGAAGGGCAGACGATCGGTGTGAT
>VSOD01000147.1 GCA_009774655.1 Lachnospiraceae bacterium | reverse complement strand
ATCCATTGCATAGGAATTTGCTTTCCTTTCCATTTTTGTTATATTACCCATGCTTTTACCGATAAAAGACAAAATGCCGTCCGCCTCGCCATACTGCTTGATACTGTTGACATCCGAAATGACCGCTTTTATATTTTTGTTGTTTTTTGCCGCAATATTCTGCAATTCGCTGCTGTACTGCGACAGCCTGGACTTTTCACCATTTAACAGCTTCTGAAACCCAAAATACTGTAACGGAATCTGCAGAAAATACAATACGGCCAGTTCCCTGCTGATCTTCGTGACCATCCACAGTACCGCGACCACCGTGACCGCAGACACAAAGATCCCGGTCATGGAATTGCAGTAGAGATTAAAAACAGTAGAAACCGTATGGTTTACTCTCTCCGCTATATAAGTGGGTTCCATCTCGTTAATCTTATCATAAGAGACGTGAAAAATCTTCCGGTACAGATTGACCGTTTCTTCGTTTTTGAATTTCTCTGCAAACCAGAACCGAAACCGGTTATAGGCAAATTTGATACTGTATAAAAATGTCAGCACGATCAGATACCAGAAAAGCATCCCGGCGCGAAAGCCTCCCTGGAACGCAATATCCATGGCATTGCGCAGGAGCAGCGGCGCAATAACGGATAAAGAGCTTATCAGAAGCAGAAGCGCCATATTCTTCAAAATATCTTTATAATACCGTTGAAACAGTTCTTTGTCATATATAAATTTCATGTACATCCTCCCCGCCGGAAGCATCTCTGATTACGCTGCGCCCGTTCTTTTTTCATCAACTTTAAAAATCCCAGCTTAAACCGGGATTCTGAACCTGTTTCCTGCAGATGATTTTATCGTAGCATAAGGGGTATTCTCTTTGTATGGATTTTCTGTCGAATTGTCCAGTGTAAAATGATCGCAACAGTCCATGTGCTGTCATCTTTTTTCTTTGCGCATATTCATCGCACATTGTCATAAACGTCCCTTTTTCCGTCATAAAAAGCAGGAAGCGCGGGAAGATTTCTCAATTTACTCCTAATTTTTCCATGGGGACGGTACGATATAATAGGTAGAAGCGGCTGTTTACCGCCGTACAGAAATCAGAAACATAACGATCAAATATTAAATTCCAAGGAGGGATACCAATGAGCGTAAATGGAGTTACAAGCGGCGCTGCAAATGCTTATGATGTCTATGCTGCCGGCCAGACTGCTGCGAAAGCATCCGAGGAGATCAGTTCCAAAGATAATGCTTCCGATAAAAAGGGTAACGGCGTAGTCTATGAGCCTTCAAACGAGACATCCAAAGATACAGTGACCAAGACCTACACACAGAATACCAGCCTGGTAAATAAGATGAAAGCGGACGCTGAGGCACACACGCAGCAGCTGCAGAGCATCGTAGAGAAGCTGATGAGCCAGCAGGGGCAGACTTTCAACAAGGCCAACGGCATCTGGTCTATTCTTGCAGGCGGCAACCTCAAGGTTGATGCTGCTACCCAGGCACAGGCACAGAAGGATATCGCAGAGGACGGTTACTGGGGCGTAGAGCAGACGTCCGACAGGATCATCGACTTCGCTACTGCATTGACAGGCGGCGATCCGAGCAAGATCGAAGAGATGCGCGAAGCCTTCAAGAAGGGCTACAAGCAGGCGGAAAAGACATGGGGCGGCAAGCTGCCGGACATCTCTCAGAGAACCTATGACGCTGTCATGGAGAAATTCGATAAGATGGCAGAAGAAGCAGGCATGACCGTAACAAACTAAATGTATTGATCTCGATTTTGAAGCCGGACTATTCAGTCCGGCTTCTTTTGTCGTTACTTTTTCCACTGCGTTTCTGTAAGAATATGCTGATCGACCGCAAATAAATACAAGAAAATACTAAGATAACACATTGCGGTTTCAGGCCGGATTCGATATGATGAAGGCATATACTCTGGTATGAAAGTCAGAGACTTTCCTGATAAAACCTGTTTTCCAGAAAGGAGCCACACAGTCAATGATCGAGAATCATAAAGTAAAGAAAATCCTCTATGGAGGGGATTACAACCCGGAGCAGTGGCCGGAGGAAACATGGGAAGAGGACATGCGTCTTCTGAAACTGGCACACATCGACACTGTCACTCTCAATGTCTTCAGCTGGGCTATGCTGCAGCCTTCGGAAGATACCTACTATTTCGATAAACTGGACAAGATCATGGAGATGGTCACAAGACACGGCATGAAGATCTGCCTTGCCACTTCCACGGGTGCTCATCCTGCCTGGATGGCGCGCAGATATCCTGATATCCTGCGGGTAGATGAGCACGGTCTGCGTCGCAAATTCGGCAGCCGTCACAATTCCTGCCCCAACAGCCCCACCTACCGCAGATATGCCGTGGCGCTGGCCTCAAAACTGGCCGAACGCTATAAATCCTACGACAATATTGTAGCCTGGCACGTCTCCAACGAATACGGTGGCGAATGCTATTGTGAGAACTGTGAGAATGCTTTTCGTCAATGGCTCAAAGACAAATATCAGACCATCGAGGCAATCAACGCAGCCTGGGATACCGCTTTCTGGGGACATACTTTCTACGATTTCGATGAGATCGTTGTTCCGAACATGCGTTCCGAGCATTTCGGCCATAACGATCGCACGAATTTCCAGGGAATCTCTCTGGATTATAAACGTTTTAACTCTGAGAGTATTCTTAATGCCTTCCGTCTGGAATATGACGCGATTCATGCCATCACGCCCGACATTCCGATCACCACCAACCTGATGGGAACCTATCAGCCGCTGGATTACCAGATGTGGGCGAAATATATGGATTTTGTCTCCTGGGACAACTACCCTGCCTATGACGCTGTTGCAGAAGAAACCGCCCTTCGCCACGACTTGATGCGCGGCCTCAAACAGGGCAGACCTTTTGCCTTGATGGAGCAGACCCCCAGCGTAACCAACTGGCATCCTTACAATGCCCTGAAACGTCCAGGCGTTATGCGTCTGTGGAGCTATCAGGCGGTGGCCCACGGTGCTGATACTGTGATGTTTTTCCAGATGAAACGCAGTATCGGCGCCTGCGAGAAATACCACGGTGCCGTGATTGACCATGCCGGTCATGAGAATACCCGTGTCTTCCGTGAAGTGGCTGCTCTGGGTGCTGAACTTGAAAAGATCGGTTCCCTGACACTGGGTGCAAGGACGAACGCAAAAGCCGCCATCATTTTTGACTGGGATAACTGGTGGGCTACCGGCTATTCCGCAGGCCCGACGGTCAATTTGAAATACTGTGATGAAATCTTTCATTACTATAAAGCATTCACCGATCTGAACATTGCCGTGGATATCATCAGCGTAGAAGACGATCCTGCCCCCTATTCACTGGTTGTCGCACCGCTTTTATACATGATAAAACCGGGCCATGACGAACGGATCAGAGAGTTTGTCAAAGCAGGCGGCCGTTTCGTGACTACTTTCTTCAGCGGTTACGTGGACGACCACGATCTGGTAACTGTGGGCGGCTATCCCGGCAGACTGCGGGATATTCTCGGCATTTGGGTAGAAGAAGAGGATGCACTGCCTGAAGATGCACACAACAGCTTTACCTGGCAGGGAACTTCCTATCCCGCAATGCTGCTCTGTGACCTGCTGCATACAGAGGGCGCTGAGGTACTGAGCACCTATGAGCATGATTTCTATGCCGGTATGCCTGTCCTGACCCGCAACCATTTCGGGCAGGGCTATGCCTACTATGTTGCCACCCGCTCCAATGCGGCATTTTATCGCAGGCTGGCAGGTGATCTATGTGCAGAAGCCGGTATCGCCCCGATTATGCGCACCGAAGAGCATATCGAAGTGACGGAACGTACCAATGGGAACGGCACCTTCCTTTTCCTGCTGAATCACGATACACAAAACCACACTGTCACCCTGAACCGCGCCGGCGTCGATATCCTGACCGACAGAGCATACCAGACAGGAGATGACCTGAATCTGGCTGCCAAAGATGTTGCGATCATACACCTGACAGCACAGTAACAGCAACACTATAAAATCAAACCTCATAAGCAAGGAGCCTGCTATGTTTCGAATCAAAGACAAAACGCAATATCTGACACAAATCGAAGAAGTGATCGCCCGTGGTCCCTATCATGACACCTGGGACTCTCTGACGGACTTTGAAATGCCGGGCTGGTTTTCGAAAGCCAAGTTTGGTATCTTTCTCCACTGGGGACTTTACAGTGTTCCGGCCTTCTCCAACGAATGGTATTCCCGGAATATGTATGTCAAAGACTCGCCGGAGTACAAACACCATATCCGCACCTACGGAAAGCATACGAAATTCGGTTACAAAGATTTTATCCCCCTCTTCACGGCAGAACGTTTCGATCCTGACTTCTGGGCCGGGACCTTTGCCACTGCAGGCGCAAAATATGTGGTTCCGGTGGCGGAGCATCATGATGGCTTCCAGATGTATTCCAGCGATCTGTCCCGTTACAATGCCGCACAGATGGGACCGAAAAGAGACATTCTCGGTGAGTTAAAGACTGCTTTTGAAAAAAAGGGACTGGTCTTTGGCGCCTCCAGCCACCGGGCGGAGCATCACTGGTTTATGGGGCCCGGCAGGGATTTCGAGAGCGATATCCAGGACCCTCTGTCCTGCGGCGACTTCTACTGGCCATCGGAACAACAGCAGCCTGATTTTCAGGATCTGTATGCAAAGCCCTATCCCGACAGGGCCTTTCTGGAAGACTGGCTGTGCCGCACCTGTGAGATCGTTGATCGCTACCAGCCCCGGATTCTCTATTTCGACTGGTGGATCCAACATGAAGCCTACAAACCGTATCTGCGCAGGTTTGCAGCTTATTATTATAACCGTGGCCTGGAACTGGGCTTCCCTGCTGCCATCTGTTACAAACACGACGCCATGGCTTTTGGCAGCGCTATTGTAGATGTGGAGCGGGGCAAGTTCGCGGATACAAGACCCTATTACTGGCAGACCGACACGGCCATTGCCCGCAATTCCTGGTGTTACACGGACAGTCTGGACTATAAGAGCAGCAACGAGCTGATCTGCTACCTGATCGACGTCGTCAGCAAGAACGGCAACCTGCTTCTCAACGTCGGCCCTAAAGCCGACGGCACCTTCGCGGAACAGGATGCCGAAATCCTGCGCGATATCGGACGCTGGCTTGCCATCAACAAAGAGGCCGTCTACAGTGCCAAACCATGGCGTATCCCGGCGGAAGGCCCCACTGTGGAAGTGGAAGGCCAGTTCAGTGATGCCTCCGCCACTGCCTACACGAAGGAAGATTTCCGGTTTACTGCCGGCAACGGCTGTATCTATGCCGCCTGTCTGCAATATCCTGAAGACGGCCGCCTGACCATACGCGCCCTGTCCAAATCTTCCGATTCCAGCAAACCCAATTTCCACGGCATTATCCGCGGTGTTGAAATCCTGGGATTTGAGGAGAAACCTTCCTTTTTTGTGGACGGAGAAGGGCTGCATATCCATACACATAATGTGCACAGTGCCTTTCCCGTTGTAATGAAGATCAGGGTGGAATGACCTTTCTGATCCTTTCTGTCAACTCCAAAAATAAAAATATAACAGTGCAGCAATTACTGCTATAATACAAATAGAATCTTAATACGGAAAGCGAGGATATCATCATGAAATTCAACAACGGCTGCTGGCTGTTCAAAGAGGGGACAGCCTGTTTCTCACCGCATGAGGTCTACTATACGAAGGTGACCGATACGGAAGTGACTCTATGCGCACCCACCCATCCGATCACACATCGCGGGGATACGCTGGGCGGCATCAATCTCAACATCCGCATCTCCTCCCCCATGCCGGATGTTCTGCGCATACGGGCCGACCATCATATGGGCCGGCTGGAGCGCACGCCTTCCTTCGATCTGAACCTGGATACACCGCAGAAACTGCATGTAGAAGACGCGGAAGATACGATCGTGATCACCAGCGGCACCCTGTCGCTTGTCATCACGAAAAACCCCTGGTCCATGACCTACAAAAGCGGGGACCGCGTGCTGACCGAAAGCCGCGGACGCGACCTTGCACTGATGAAAACCGCCTATAAGGGCGATTTCTACGAAGTTGACGGGGATCTGGAAAACACCTATATGCGGGAGCAGCTGGGAATCGGCGTGGGCGAGCTGCTCTACGGCACCGGCGAACGCTTCACCCCTTTTGTCAAAAACGGACAGAGCGTGGAAATCTACAACGAGGACGGCGGCACCAGCACAGAGCAGGCATACAAGAATATCCCCTTCTTCCTTTCCAATAAGGGATATGGCGTACTTGTCAACCATCCGGAACGTGTGTCCATGGAGTTTGGCACCGAGAACGTGACGAAAACATCCTTCTGTGTAAAAGGCGGCAGTCTGGATTACTTCTTCTTCAACGGCCCCACCATGAAGGACGTGCTCATGCGATATACGGATCTTTCCGGTAAGCCTGCCCTCCCGGCCCCATGGACCTTCGGCCTGTGGCTGTCCACCTCCTTCACCACCAACTATGATGAAGAGACGGTGATGAGTTTTATCGACGGTATGCTGGACCGCGGCATTCCGCTGCGCACCTTCCATTTCGACTGCTTCTGGATGAAGGGCTTCCACTGGTCCGATTTCGTGTGGGATGAAAAGGTGTTCCCCGATCCCGCAGGCATGCTGTCCAGGATCAAGGCAAAAGGCCTGAACATCTGTGTTTGGATCAATCCCTACATCGGTCAGGAATCTGTTCTTTTTGCCGAGGGTACAGAAAAAGGTTATTTCGTAAAAAGGCCAAACGGCGACGTATGGCAGTGGGATATGTGGCAGCTGGGTATGGCGCTGGTGGACTTCACCAACCCGGAGGCATGTAAATGGTATCAGGACAGGCTGGAAGCACTGCTCGATATGGGCGTAGACTGCTTCAAGACCGACTTCGGCGAGCGGATTCCCGTTAACTGCGTCTACCACGACGGCTCTGACCCGGAGAAGATGCATAACTTCTATACGTATTTATATAACAAAACAGTCTATGACCTGCTGGAGCGCAAACGCGGTAAAGGAGAAGCCGTGCTGTTCGCCCGCTCCGCCACCGTGGGCGGCCAGAAATTCCCCGTACACTGGGGCGGCGACTGCTGGTCGGACTATGTATCCATGGAAGAAAGCCTGCGTGGCGGCCTGTCGCTCCTGATGTCCGGCTTTGGCTTCTGGGCGCACGACATCGGCGGCTTCGAGCACACCTCCACGGCAGATGTCTATAAGCGCTGGGTGGCTTTCGGCCTGCTGTCCTCCCACAGCCGCCTGCACGGCAGCCAGTCCTACCGCGTGCCGTGGCTCTATGACGAAGAGGCAGTGGATGTGGTGAGAGCTTTTACCAGGCTGAAAGCCTCCCTCATGCCTTACCTGTACAAGACTTCTATTGATACCTCCCGCTCCGGCGTGCCGACCATGCGCAGTATGGTTCTGGAATATACAGAAGACCGCAACTGCTGGTATCTGGACAAACAGTATATGCTGGGCGACAACCTGCTGGTGGCGCCGATCTTCAATGACCAGAGCATCGGATCCTTCTATCTGCCAAAAGGCACCTGGACGGACTTCTTCACCGGAGAAGTGACGGACGGCGGCATCTGGGTAGAAAAGGCCTGCGATTATCTGCATCTGCCGCTGATGGTACGGGAAAATTCCATTATCGCTATGGGAGCCTGCAATGACAGGCCGGATTACGACTATGCCGACGGTGTGGAACTGCGTGTCTACGCCCTGACGGACGGGCAGGAATGCTCTACGGTGGTGTATGATATGAAGCAGCAGGCAAATCTTAAGATCAGTGTTGTGAAGACCGGCAAGACAATCACGATCACAGCCGAAAATACCGGCGGCAAGCCTTATACGGTGCGCCTCATTAATGTACAGGCAGTTTCCTCAAACGGCGCTTCTATGGTTATTGACGGAAAAGATACGGTATTGACGCCTTGTGACAGTGCAGTCTCAGTAATGCTATAGACCTGCAGCTCATGAAACACACTTTTTCAGATAAAGGCAGAACCGCAAAAGCGGTTCTGCCTTTACACAATAATACATTTTAATACGCAAAATTCCATCTTTTCTTTCTCTGCTCTGCCATCCTGTATGCGCTCATTTCCCCGTGAAATGCACTACGCCGCACATACATTTCTTCACCTCTCAGCGTCATCCACTGTTTCTTCTCAATCACACTTTGACCTGACAGCAACTGCACTCAAATTCCCTTCCGGCACTTCACGCGGCGCACCGTCTGCCCCGTCGAATCCCGATAAGACACCGTATATTCCGTATTCCGATCCTTCAAGCACAGCTGATCATCCACACAGAACGCTTCTATAAAAAGAGTCTTCGCCAGCTCCGCGATCTTCTCCGGATCGGTTACCGTATCCTGCGCTGCCAGATAACGCACATTGTAAAGCAGTCCGTCCTGCATCATATATCTGTCCACCACGATCTCCGTGATCTCATAGTCACATATCTTCTTCCCGGCATGAATCCCATAGTCTGATAATACAGCCAACGTCTTTGAAAATCCGGAATAAATATAGCCGGATACATCCCCCTGGTTTTTGGTTGAAGCAAACGTGAGCTGCCCGATCGGTGTTTTTGTCCTGATCTCTGCGAAAGTCATCTCTCCCAGATCTGTACAGTAAGCCTCCCACAATACCTGCCGCTCCTGTTCATTCAAATCTAACGTAAATTGCTCCATCCCATTGGTCCAACGGACCTCACAATATTTGACACTGTCCAGACAAAGTACGTCATATGTTCCCTTTTTGTATGCTTCCTGTCGATAAATGTCACCAAAACTGCCGATCGCATATATCGGAAGCCGGTACTTATAATATGCAGTCCGGCCGTTTTTCAAATGATACTTTACTACGATATCATGGGAATTTTCAGCATCACTTTTCTCCTCACAGATCTCCCGGATCCAGGCATAAGTATCTGCAAGCCCATCGCCTTCTATTTTCATGCGGGACAATGCCTGTTCACTGTCACCGCCACTGGCAAGCGCCGGCAGGACCACTGCCGCCGACTCAATCTCCTCCACAGCCGGCATTCTTCCACTCCTGCTGCCCATGGCAGAAAATGCACCCAGTACCAGCAGCATAACACAAAACTCCACCAGCAGATGCCATTTGGCGGAAACAAACTTCCTGGCATCAAAAGCCAGTATCATATTGAGCAATCCATGCAG
>VSOD01000146.1 GCA_009774655.1 Lachnospiraceae bacterium | reverse complement strand
ATAACCTCTTCCCGCTGCTCCCTATTTTTGAGCCCAGCTTCGTCTGCAACCTATCCAATCGCGTAGCCGTCCACAATATACGGAGCGTCAACCGCACCGCCAGCACCATCGCGGACGACTACATGACAGGCATTTTCAATCTGAGCAACATACAGCGGGAGACCCAGCGGCTGCATTCCATGGCGCTGTCCCACATCATTGCCACGGATCTGGATACCATGGTGGAGCTGGTGGATTCCATCCGTGCCGAGGAAGTTCTGCTGGATAATATGCTGTTGGAATACGGCGCTGCCATTTCCCCGGAGAATGCGCAAAGCTACGAGAAACTGCTGTCAGAATATGAAAATCTCAAATACGCCATCGTCACGCTGTTCGGTTACAGCGCAGCCGGCCGCAACCAGGCCGCCTTCGAGCTGGCAAACGGCGAGATCACACAGTACTCGGAGAACATTCAGAATGCCATCTCCGTGCTTAATAACAATGCACAGAATGATTCGGATCTGGCGCGCGCTGCTCTTGGCAAGACCTATTTCCGCGCCCTGCTGCTCAACGGTACGATCATGGTCATCAGCATTTTTGCTCTGCTCATCGCCCTGACCGTCGTCCTGAGACGCGTTGTCAGACCCATAGCCTGTGCCAAGAACGAGATCAACGCCATCATCGCCGGACTGGATCAGGGACACGGCGACCTGACCCAACGGATCACCATCCGCTCCAGCGACGAGATCGCAGACTTAAGCCGCGGTATCAACACCTTTATCGACAAGCTGCAGGAAATCCTGAAAATGATCATCGAGAACACCCACAATATGGAAAATGTGGTCTCCGGTGTGCAAAGGAGCGTGCAGAATTCCAATGACAGCGCTTCCGACCTGTCCGCTGTTACCCAGCAGCTGGCCTCGACCATGTCCGACGTCGGCAATTCCGCAGGCATCATCAACCAGAACGCCGCTGCTATCCGGACCGAGGTGGAAGAGATCGCCCTGAAATCCACAAGCATCAACAGTTATACGAAGCAGATGCGCTCAAATGCCGACCAGATGGAGTCCAGAGCCAGAACTTATATGGAAGAGACCGGCAGCCAGGTATCCAGGATTCTGCAGGTCTTAAACAGCGCTATCGAAGACAGCCGGAGTGTTGACAAGGTCAACAGTCTCACCAATGACATCTTAAGCATTTCCGGGCAGACTGATCTGCTTGCCCTCAACGCTTCAATCGAAGCGGCACGTGCCGGCGCAGCCGGACGCGGCTTTATGGTCGTGGCCGAGGAGATCCGTATTCTGGCCGAGGACAGCAAGGCGGCCGCGGGCAGGATCCGGGATATCAACCAGGTAGTCACCGATGCCGTTCACAACCTGATCAAAAATGCCGACAATCTGGTTTCGTTCCTCAACGAATCCATCCTGCCGGAGCTTGGCAATTTCGTCCAAAGCGGCGTACAGTACCGCGAGAACGCTGCCTACATAGAGAACGTGATGAATGAATTTACAGACAAGACCGACCGTCTGAAACTGACCATGGACGAGATCGCCTCCTCCATCAGTTCCATCACACAGGCCATCGACGAAGGCGCCCATGGCGTAAACGGCGCGGCCCAGAGCACACAGCTGCTTGTTCGCGACATGGAATCCATCAGCGATCAGATGCAGGAGAACCAGCGGATCGCCGATACGCTGGAAACCGGCACCTCGATCTTCGAGACTTTCTGATAAAAACAGCAGGTACGGACCGTTTACAGTCCTGCCTGCTGTCTTTCTTTAATCCCTTTTCAACTGATATAACACTTCCTCGAAGCACACCCCGTCCGTCTTCGGAATCTCCATCTCCACAGACTTTAAGATGCACTTCTTTACAAAACCGGATGCCTTGCGCACGGAACGGTCAAAAGGCACACCGTTCACACCGTCCGCGGCGATGATCGAGGTAAACACGTCCCCCGTACAGGAGCGCTCCGCGTCCACCTTGTGGGTGCGGATGATCCGCGGTTCCCTGTCCTGCTCGTAGATGTAGTTGGCTATAAACTCCCCCTGCGGGATGCCGGTGACGACCACCTTCGACGGGCCATACGAAGAGATCTGCCGCGCCATGTCGTACAACTCTCTTTTCCGCCAGCCTGACGCCCTGTAGGGCGTATCCGTCAGCCTGCAGGCTTCCGTCAGGTTGGGTGTGGTAATATCACAAAGCGCCACCAGCCGCTTCATCTCCGTGCACATCTCCTCAGTATAAGTAGCGTAGATTCTCCCGTGATCGCCCATCACCGGATCCACGATCACCAGCGTGTCTTCCTTCGAGAAATCGCGGAGAAATCCTTTCACGATATCGATCTGCTCCGCCGATCCCAGAAAGCCCGTCATAATGCCCTCAAACCGCAGGCCCAGCTTCTGCCAGTTCTCGATATACACCCTCATACGGTCGGTATAATCATCAATGAAGTAATGCGGAAACCCCATATGATTGGACAGAATCGCCGTCGGCACCGGGCAGCACTGCACTCCCAGATAAGAAAGTATGGGCAGCGTCGCCGTGACGGAGCATCTGCCGAATCCCGATATGTCGTTGATCACCGCTATCTTCTTCTGCATGTCTGGTCATTTCCTTTCACATCACAGTTTAGCACAAATATTCCCGTCCAACAACCAGAAATCAGACAAGTAAAACTTACTGCTCCTCTTCCTCCTTCTCTTTTGCACGCTCCACCGGCGTGTTTCGCAGCTGATCGATCTCCTGCAGGGCATCCTTGCACTGTCTCACCTCGGTGATCTTGCGCAGGATCAGGTTGATATCCTCCGGCGAAAACATATCCAGACACCGCATCAGACTTTCGATATCATTCAGGTCAATGTGCACCGTACCTACCGAAGTGTCAACATGGATCCAGTTGGGATTCGCGCTGCCGCCCACCGTAATGCTGTTGCCGCGCATATAATCCTTCTCTACCACCACGCAGACACCATTGTGAAATACTGTCTTACTCACCTTCTCGCCCGCTTCCGGTTCCCTCATCTGCCGCAGGATGATTCCTACAGAATCCGTCGCCCCGCAGGATTCCCCGGAAGCTATGAATTCGTCCGCCTTCTTCAGCTTGGCCGCAAAGGAGTCGGGATCCGCACCGTCACCCTGAAGCCCCATCTTCTGACGCCTGGCCGCAGTCTCGCTGTACTGCCTGATCTGCTGCGCCGCATAATCCATGTTGCTTTTCATCGGATAAAAAGTTCTGCATCCACCGTTTTCCAACATTCCCGTTTCCTCTCTTTCTATTTCTTTATAATCTGCATTTCATCCCTTCCGCCGTCTCCACCGCAAACCGCTCGATCCTGTGCTGCGTCTGTGCCAAAACCCGTTCCGTATCTACCTGATAGGCCTCCAGCCTGCCGTCGTCATATTTCGCTTCCACATAGACCTGGCTGCCCTCCAGCTTTCCTTTCAGGGTATAGCCTTCCGTCACGGCAATCTCAATGTTATCGCTTTCTTCATAGCTCATATGCCTCACCTCCGCAGCCTGCACGGCTTCCCGTCTCGTTACGGCATTCACCCGTATCCCCGGGCCCGTGACCAGCCTGCCCTTTTCCATGCTGACAGCATCCATTCTCTGGCTTTCGTTCCCGGCTTTTTCCCTGTCGTCCTGCTCCCTGGCCTTCCCCTGGTATTTCAGATTCTGCATCAGACTTTCCTGAAACCGCTCCGAACGCTCTCTGGCCTTCCTGCCCGGATACTCCTGAATCCGCTCTTTTCCGCTCTGGCCGCTGCCTCCGATTTCCTGTACGCTCATAAATTCTCTGGCCTCCCTTCCGTAAGAATTTTTTTGACCTCTTCTCTGCCTCTTCTCAGCCTTGTCTTAATGGTTCCTTCCTTTTCGTTCAAGACTCCGGCAATCTCCTGTATCGAATAGTCCTCGTAATAAAAAAGATAGATGGCATTCCGGTAATGCACCGGCAATTTGAGCACCGCCTCCAGCGTCCTGTCATCCCTGATCTGATACGGCAGATAAACCTCTCTCGACGCCGCCGGCATGGATTCCTCCAGCGGCACGGTCCGCCGCCGCCAGCTGCTCTTTAAGATATCCATACAGATATGGATCGTCGTCCGGATCAGCCATGCCTTCTCATGCTCCTTATTCGCGATCGGCTTCTCATCCTTCATATAACGCAGAAAAGCCTCCTGCACCACATCCTCGGCATCCGCCCGGTTATGCATATTGGCAAAAGCAACCCGGTACAGCATCGTCTGATATTCCGCCGCCAGATTGTTCCACCTCAGTTCTCTCGCAAACTCCTGCTCCATCTTGTCATGATCCCTTGTGTTCTATGGTCTGTTTCTATTGTTGCCATCACAGCATCCGGATGCTCATGCCGACAGCATCTCATCCTCTGTCTGTAATACGAATAAGAGACAGGAAAAGTTTCATTCTCAGAAAATTTTCCCGTCTCCCGTGCTGTTCTCAATAATCTTTCTTCGCTGTCGCCCTGGTGCAGAACACAATTCCGGCCATCATCACGATCAACGCCATAACAGCGCCTCCCCATCCGATCGCATCAAGGTTACCGCCAACCTTTTCAAGCAGCGCAAACGCCTCCGCCGGATTTTTCTGTATCTCTCCGATCACCTTCATGGATACGAAGAAAAAACACATACTCGGAAGCATTCTGACCAGGCTGAGAAGCTGTGCTCCCTTACTCTCGCCCACCAGATAAAAGAAAATATACTGTACCGTGATGATCACCACACCCACCGCAAAAGTGAGCAGGCACATTGGCAGTGACACAAACTCCGCCTTCCCCGTGAGCACACAGTACACAGCCGTACCTGCCAGCCCGATACCGATACCGGTCAGCAGCAGGAACATGCCGAACAGAAATCGTCCTGCCACTCTCTGAAAAGTGGTGGCCGGCAGCAGCTGTTGGAATCCCATGTCCTTTCTCGTGCAGGCTCCAAAAGGATTGGTCGAGAACACGATCGCTATAAATACCCCATACATAAAATTTACCTGCCCTACCATACTGCTGCTGTTCAGCATCATGATCACGATCACGATAACCGATATGCTCAGCATCATATACCATTGTGTCCTCGTCTTGATATAATCTATTTTTGCAAAATATAAAGCTTTCATGGATACCTCCGTTTCTATGTTGTTTCTACCAGTCTTATTTCTTTTTGTGATCTTTTGGATCTTTTGACCATTTTCTCTTGCTTCCTCTTCCTGCCCTTCTATCCTTCTCTTTCCCTAATGTAATGGATCACGATCTGATCAATGGTCGGCTTCTCAAAATGAAATTCATTCGTCAGAAGATCCGCCCTGTCACTGGGAAGGATCGCCTCAAATCCGTAGGCATTGTCCATAATCCCGATCAGCGCCCTCTGCAGTTCCGGATAGATCGCACGCCTTTCTCCTTTCACCAGCAGATGACTCTCCAGCAGCTCATCCTTCGCATCATAGAGGACCGTCTTTCCCTCATGAATAAAATAAATGTAATCCGCGATCTGCTCAAGGTCGCTTAAAATGTGCGTGGAGAAGATCACACTCCGCTCGCCGTCCGCGATATACTCCTGCAGAAGTTTCAGAACTTCCACCCGCACTACCGGGTCAAGTCCGTTGGTCGCCTCATCCAGCACAAGCAGCTTCGTATCTCTGGCAAGCACGGAGGCAAACATCAGTTTCACCTTCATCCCCCGGGAAAAATCCTTCACCGCCATCTTCCCATCCAGCTTCCACCGCTTCGTCAGCTCGTCAAACTTCTCTGTCCTAAACGTCTTATAAAAGTCCCGCAGCACGCTCCTGATATCTCTGATCCGGAAGTTATCCGGGAAATAAAACTCATCCCCGATATACCCGATACTCTCCTTGTATCGGCTCTCATCCTCCTCACAGGTTATGCCGTCCACATAGATCTCCCCGCTGCTGCTCTTGCAGATATTCGTGATCAGATTCAGCGTCGTACTCTTCCCGGCACCGTTCTGCCCTACATACCCCATGATATATCCCCTGGCCAGCGTAAAACTGATATTATCCAGCAGAAATGTTTTATATTCTTTAGAAAGATTGCGTACTTCCAGTAATTCCATCTTATTCCTCTTTTCTGCGCACTTTTACCTGTATCAGAAGCCGGCCCACGGTGCGCACAGACACGGCCCATTCACTGTCACTTTGTAACAATACGGTTTCTCTCGATTCCTTTTTGTCTGACCCGCTGCAGCGCTGTCGTTTCATCCCTGCGCCGCCTCCGCCGACGCCTCCAGCAGGTTGTGGAAGATCTCCCGAAGTTCTTCTTCCGGCAGCCCCATCACCCGCGCCGTCTCAATGGCCGTCGTCAGCCCCTCCTCAATCCGCAGAAGATACTGCTCCTTTAACAGGTTGTTGTCCTTGGACAAAACCACACTGCCGCGGCCCTGCATGGTAGCAATAAATCCTTCCGCTTCCAGATCACTGTAGGCTCTGGTGGTGGTGATCACACTGACCCCTACTTCCTTAGCCAGCTGCCTGATAGACGGCAGCGTGCTTCCCTCCGGAATCTGCCCGTTTAAGATCTGCTCCTTCAACTGTTCCTTGATCTGGGCGTAGATCGGCAGCTCCGACTGGTTTGATATGATAATTTTCATCGGTTAACCTCCTCACGGTCTCCTGTCGTCACAGTCCACCGCGATTCTCAAAAAGTATATACTGTTTATATATCATTATATACAGTATATACTTTTTGTCAACATCTTTTTTCAGCCAAAATTTTCATATCTGACATGCTGCAAAAGAAAGCAAATAAAAAAAAGTCGAAACCCTTTGACCTGACAAAAGATTTCGACTGTCTTTCTCTATAAGGGAGGTTGCGCTGCATTCCCTGCTAAAAAACTGATTAAATAAAACGCAAAAACTACTGATAGTTCATTTTGCCAGCAACTTAATCAACTTTCTGTCAAAAGTTTTAACTTCATACCCCTTGACCATATGATAAGCATATAAAATACAATCTGGAAAATCCAGATTTTGTTTTGCAAAAGTTTCAATTCCAAGTTTCAGCACATCTGGTTCCGTTGTATTGACCTCTGCCAAAAAATCAAGCAGACACTCACCAATCTCCATTCTACCAATGTGGTACACACCTTTTAAAACATAAACCACTTCCGTAACAATTTCCATAGTAACCTGCACCGGCATATTTTTAATAATATTCCCAGCCTCAGATGCCATCCTGTCGTCATCATTCAGCAAATATCTCAAAATAACATTCGCATCAAGCAATACCCTATTTTTCTAACACCGCTTTCTCCCACGCTGATTCCTCCTGATCCCGCAAATTCGGGTCCGCATATTTTGCCAACATGCCTCTTACTGTCTGTGCACTTTTCTTTTTAGGAAGTTCCTCTACGAACTCATCTAAAATTGTAATAATCAGCTTTTGGTTTTTCTGTGCATGTATTTTCCCCAGTGTCTGGACATTCTCCCCATCATAATACCCCTCCAATGCCAGCATATCATCACCTGCCTTACTTTCACGAATTATAGTAAACGACATAACAAATTTCTGTTCCCGGCTCTTGCAGAAGCCATATACGGTAGCTCCTGCAAGGCCGAAAACGAAATTTCTAATGTCGTTAACTATATATATTTATATTATACCCCGATAAAAATCTTATAGCAAATAAATCTTTTCTGAATCAAACAACGTACCGCCATGGGAACGATACCTCAACACAGGCCTCTGCCTCACTTTTTCGTACAAATGAGTAGCCTGAAGCAAAACTGACAGCTCTCAACGACGTGGACACTAAAATCCATAAAAGTAAAAATAAAAGACAGAAATGCTATTCTACAAGCACTTCTGTCTCACAAACCACGTGCGCTAGAGGATTCGAACCCCCGACCTTTTGGTCCGTAGCCAAACGCTCTATCCAGCTGAGCTAAGCGCACATTCATATAACAAAAATTATTATAATAAGTTCCCCGATGATTGTCAATAGCTTCCTGTAAATTTGCATACAAATTTATAACAAAAATTATCACATCACAAATGTCTGCACAATGATCACACCAATCATCGCTATGCAGTACAACGCCATCCCCGGATTAAGGATCACTGTCTTAAACAAGTTCCCTTTTCCGATCCTGTCATCGCCTTCCGGTGCCTTCATCTTAGAACGATTTATGAAAAAGAGTACCACTCCCGTAATGCCGACGGCATAAACGCACATCGAGTAGAGCCCATAGATCAACATCCCCGGCAGACTCACCATATCCACATTCTGCAAAAGCAGACCGCCCACCACACTGCCAAGAAAATTCACGGCCATATGCAACCCGATGGTATATTTCAGATTCCCCGTTCTGATATAGAGAAAAGCAAAGAAGCCGCCGAGAAACGCCGCATAGAAAAACTGGTTAAGGTTCATATGAAACAACCCAAACATCAATCCGGAGGCAAGAACTGCCGCGCGCTGTCCATATGGCGCGATCCTGTCACAGATCAACTTGCGGAAAAGAATCTCCTCAAATATCGGCGCAAGCAATACCGTATAGATCGCGGAGATCCAGATATTACCTTCCGAGATGACAGTCAGCAGAGCATTGTTCACCTGCTCTCCCCTGATAAAACCAATCGCTGTTGTCAGCACAAGCCCTATGATATTGCCTGCGATCATCAGGCCGTATGCTGTCATAAAAGCCAGGATAAACTGTCCAGGGCCCATCCTGTGTTGCTCGATTTTCTTTGCATCGTTCTTCTTCATGATCCAAAATGCCAGCGGATATCCGATCACGTAAAGCGGTATCATGGTCACCGCCAGTACAATGTTCATATTTCCTGCCCATTCCGGCTTGTTGCCAAAAATCACGCTCTGACTGGCCAGCTGCACCGCCGTGATCAGCACTGCCCCGATCAGCATCCTGAATCCCAGACTCGAAAAGTCTTTTCTCTGCATCCTGTTATCCATATTCCGTTTTCCCCATTTCTGTGTGTTATTTTATATTACACACCATTATATACCTCTTTTTGTTGATCAGCAAGCATAAGCGCGAAGCTGCTTCGTTCCCGTTTCCGGCAAAAGAAAAAGAACCCACTCCAGCCCATGACTGAAATTGTGGATTCTTCTAAAAAATGCCGGCGACCGGAATCGAACCGGTACGGGAGATTAGTCCCGCAGGATTTTAAGTCCTGTGCGTCTGCCAGTTCCGCCACGCCGGCAAGTGGGACCTATAGGGCTCGAACCTATGACCCTCTGCTTGTAAGGCAGATGCTCTCCCAGCTGAGCTAAGATCCCA
>VSOD01000145.1 GCA_009774655.1 Lachnospiraceae bacterium | reverse complement strand
ATAGGTGATTGCTTCCATATTGTATTTGGGGTGGCATTTCTTAAGTACTCTGTCTATTTAGGTGGGGGTATAGAGGCTGGACGCCTTTGATTCATTTGGTGTGGGATAATACCAATAGTCTGCCTGTGTCAGGTGCATTGTGGTTTTTAACAGCTTTATTTATTGCAGAGGTTATATATTTTGTTTTGAATAAATACATCAAGAATGAGAAAATCAGAACAGCATTTATTTTAGCTATTTGTCTTGCGGGAAATAATGTGTCGAAAATGTCGGAGTTTCGCCTGCCATTTGCTATGGATGCAGCTTTTGTAGGTGTAGGTTTATTTCATATAGGTTATTTAACTAGAAGATGCAAAGACAAGTACCATATTGAGAGATTTCGAGGGATATGTATATTACTGATCACAGTATTAGGTATAATGACATATTTGTCAATTTTCAGGAATGGAATAATTAATATGAGGATAGGACTATATTCAAATATATTTTTATTTTGGTTTAATTCTGTGGGTGCGTGCTGGACAGGATTGTTTTTGGCTATATTGCTATCAAAATATAAGAATAAGTTTGCATTAATGGTAAACAGTGGGCTTCAAAGAATGGGGCGCAATTCGATGACATATTTGTGTATGAATCAATTGGTTATCTCGGAGGTATGGAATGCTGTAATTTCATGGGAGGAAGTAGCGGATTATATTGTGGTAGGTGGATTATTGTTTTCGATAGTAGTATTTTCCTTTTCTATGATAGTTCTTTTTCTGGGGGATGTGGTTATAAGCAAAATGGATGTCAAGTTTATTGTTGGACAATAATCCTGTTAAAACTGGTTGGAATTGAGCATTAAATGTAAGTGACAAATTCAGAGCGCAAACTAAATATTAAGAGTTACTTTGCTGTGGCGAGCATCAAAACAATGGAAAGCTACGCGAATCGAAATCTTCCTCAATTACAGGGGCAGGAGGATCTTGTATACAACTACTTTAGTTATGATGTGGAAAGTAATGTGTTCTGCCGGTTTTTCGCCAGAAATAAATGCGAATGAAGTTATCAGCATATGAGACAAGTGCAGGAAAATATTTATATCGTTAATCTTGTGTACCCTATGATAATTTGTTAAAATCAACATGATAACTGCAGGAATAAGGATATGTATTTGTCAGCACAGGAAAACTTCAATCATGGACAAACAATTCAGTAGAAAAATCATCTTTTTTAATTTTCTATATTCCATCATCATACTGCTCTACCATGCCGATGCAGGAGTACATTTCTCTGGTATTGTTGCAACCGGCACAGCCCTGGACAGCGCAGCACAGAGGATCAATCTGTTGCTTGCCGGTTCCAACGGCACTTATTTTTTTATGCTTTTATCGGCATTTCTGTTGTATCGTGACTTGTCGGGAGATAAGATCAAAGGCAAGCTGCACAGAAGGATTCAGACCTTACTGATCCCATGGCTTCTCTGGAATGGGATCGGTCTTTTGTCTTATCATGAGTTTGACAAGGGCTTTTCTTATCTGCTGCGTTATTATTTTACGTCACGATTCTGCGAACAGCTTTGGTTTGTGGAAGCGTTGATGATTCTGTTGTTGTTTATCCCTTTATTTCGTCGTCTCTTCAAGATTAAATATGTACGGGAAGCAGTGCTGCTTGCCGTTTTTGTGACAGGATATTTCAGGTTTCCTTTCCTGCGAAGTGCAGATTTTTTCCCGTCGGAACGATTTCAGATGGAAGTATTGCGGGTGCTTGAGCATGTGCCGGTTTATTGTCTGGGGGCCTATCTCGGATTAAACTTTGCAGATTTTGTTGTGTCTGAGGAATATAATACCCGGCACAGAATGTTGTCTTTGGCGGCCGCGTTGTTGATTCTGTTTGTGTCCTGCGCATTTCCCTATTGTTTTGCCGGTTATGTATCAGGGAGGTTGCAATCCGTAGCGATTTGGATTATTCTGAGTAAAAAATATTTTACTTTTGAGCCTGCATGGTGGATGCAGCTTTCTTTCTATACTTATGCAATTCATAATTTTGTATTGCATTGGGAGGGAAAGATCATCCGGATCACGGGTATCTTCGCGGAGGAGTTTGCCGGAGCGTCTGTTTCGGAGGTTTTTGCGCTGTTATGGAGGGTTTCTTTGTCCGGGATTGCATTTTTGCTGATCATAGTAAGTGCAAAGATTCTCATGAGGTTTACACCGGGATTTTATAAGGCATTGTCGGGAGGGCGGCTGCCGGGGAGGAAGTCATAAACTGTACGTATTGCATGAGGACTGATAATCCTGTATAGTTATATGGTATCCAGTTGTGTTTGCCCGTACCTCATGTCAGCTTTGATGCTGCCTTGCATGTTTATTGAAAGGACACTCTATGAGAATCGTACTGATCGGACCGGTATATCCATACAAGGGCGGTATTTCGCACTATACGAGTCTTTTATGCCGTGCGTTACGGCAAAAGCATGA
Organism: Lachnospiraceae bacterium; assembly: GCA_009774655.1. Taxonomy (GTDB): domain Bacteria; phylum Bacillota; class Clostridia; order Lachnospirales; family Lachnospiraceae; genus UBA3282. The sequence continues at coordinate 6,854 of VSOD01000145.1, read as the reverse complement.
AGTTATTATGGTCTCATATAAAATGCAGTATCCTAAATTCCTGTTTAAAAAGGAGCAGAAGGACTACAGCAATAAAAGTTTCCAGGTAGATGATACAAAATACTGGATTCACACGGCGAATCCAATCAATCTGTTTCTGGCAGCGCGCAGGATCAGGAAGCTCAGACCTGATGCTGTGATCCTGCAGTGGTGGCATCCGTACTTCGCACCCTGTTATCGTATTCTCGCGACGTTATTAGGGGAAATCCCGCTCCTCATAACCTGTCACAATGTCTTTCCTCATGAGCGGTTTCCGTTGGACAGATTTTTGACCAGGATGGTATTAAAGCGGGCGGACGGTTATATCGTGCAGTCCCATCTGGATGAGAAGGATTTATTGACAGTGAAGCCGGATGCCAATTATGTGGTAACGCCTCATCCTACCTATAATGCATTTAAGATGAAAAATATGAGCAGAGCAGAAGCGAGAGAGCTTCTGGCAGTAGGACATGATTCGCCGATGCTCTTGTTTTTTGGGTTTGTCAGGGAGTACAAGGGATTGAAGTACTTATTGGATGCGCTTCCGGAAGTAAAGAAGCGGATTCCGGATATATCACTGTGGGTCGTGGGTGATTTTGGGGATGACAAGGATGTGTATCTGGAGCAGATAGAAAGAAACAGGATCGGTGATAATATCAGACTGGTGGAAGGATATGTGCCGGACCAGGAAGTAGAAAAATATTTTGCGGCGGCAGATCTGGTAGTGCTTCCTTATGTGTCTGCAACACAGAGCGGAATCGTACAGATTGCGTATGGGTTTGATAAGCCGGTGGTAGTGACTGATGTGGGCGGCCTGCCGGACGTGGTGCGGCATAAAGAGACCGGATACGTGGTGCCTTCCGGAAATGCGCAGGAAATCGCGAAGGCGGTCATCAGTTTTTATCAGGAGGATCGGGAAACGGACTGGGAGAGTAACATTCGGAAGCAGGCGGCAGAATTTTCCTGGGAAACTATGGTGGAGCGGATGGAAAAATGCTTTTTTAACATATAAGGGAGTAGGAATGATGTCACAGATCAGTTTGTTGGACTGTACGCTGCGCGACGGCGGGTACTTGAATGACTGGGAGTTCGGACATGATAATATTGTGAATATATTTGAGCGTCTTGTCAGTGCGGAGATTGATATTATTGAAATAGGTTTTTTAAATGAGTCCAGGGAATATGACACGAACCGAACGATCTTTCCGGATGCGGTATCAGTGAACAGGACTTTTGACGGCCTGTCAAAAGGGCGGTCGATGATCGTGGGCATGATCGATTATGGAACATGCGGTATTGGACAGATGATACCTGCCGGGGAGAGTTTTATGGATGGCATACGTGTGATCTTTAAGAAGGAAAAGAAGGAGGGCGCGATTGCATTTTGCAGGCAGGTAAAAGCGCTGGGGTATAAAGTATTCGCGCAGGCTGTTTCCATTACCAGTTATAATGACGCAGAATTAATGGAACTGATCCGGCTGGTAAATGATCTGGAGCCGTATGCTTTTTCTCTGGTGGATACTTATGGCCTTTTTCATAAAAACAGGCTGATGCATTATTTTGAATTTGTAAATGCGCATATGAAGACGACGATCGGGCTTGGATACCATTCTCATAATAATTTTCAGCTGGCTTATGCGAACTGTATCGAGGTCATGGAACTGCCGGGGATCAGGCGGCAGGTGGTTATAGACGGAACTTTGTACGGCATGGGCAAGAGCGCCGGCAATGCACCGCTTGAACTGCTGGCAACGTATATGCATGACAATCTGGGAAAACAATATCATTGCAGTCAGCTGTTGGAAGCGATTGATGTTACCATGCTGGATCTGTATAAGCAGATTCCGTGGGGATATTCTTTTAAGTTTTTCCTTTCGGCTTCCAAGGACTGCCATCCCAATTACGTGACCTATCTAATGGACAAGAAGAAACTGTCCATCAAGTCTGTGAATGAGATTTTGGACAGGCTGGAGGATTCCAGAAAACTGTTGTATGACAGGGAGTATGCGGAGCAACTTTATGTGGAATATCAGAAGACGGAGTGTGATGACGGTAAGGACAGGGCGCATCTGAAAAACTGGCTGCAGGGCAGGCAGGTTCTTTTGTTTGCACCAGGTAAGAATGTGATGGAGCAAAGGGACAGGATCAGTGCCTGGATCAGGGAGAAAGCATCAGAGAATGTGGTGAAGATCGCGATTAATTTTGTTCCGACAGAGCTGCCTGTGGATGCCGTTTTTATCAGCAATGCCAAACGGTACGTCCCGTTATCGACTAAACTAAGCCAGAGCAGGGAAAAGCTGACGACTCTTGCCACTTCCAACGTGACCAAAGCATCGGGCGCCTTTGATTATGTGTTTAATTACAGTACACTTTTGGATGAACAGGCGTTGATCGTGGACAATCCGATGATCATGCTCTTAAAGCTGTTGCATGAAGTGGGAGCGGAACATGTAGCGTTGGCTGGTTTTGATGGGTATGTGAAGGCAGATGCTCCCAATTACGTGAATCCAAATATGGATCATGCTTTCAGCAGGGAAAAAGCACAGGAAATCAACCAGGATGTGGTAAGTAGTATCAGAAGACTTGGCGATCTTGGGTTTACAATGGAATATATTACGGATACATTGTATGCGTAGTGTAGTCTGTATTATATATGGAGATACGGTGAAATCACGTGACTGTGATATCCGGAAAGGCACGGAAGAACGATGAAGATAAAAACAGCTGATTATATAGCGGGGTTTCTCGCAGACCATGGCGTCAAAGATGTATTTACCATCACCGGCGGCGGCGCTATGCATCTAAACGACGCGATCGGACACCATGCATCATTACATTGTACGTACAATCATCATGAACAGGCATGTGCCATTGCAGCGGAAGGGTATGCTAGACTGACCGGGAAGGTGGCGGCAGTCTGCGTGACTTCCGGTCCCGGCGGTACCAACGCCATCACCGGCGTTCTGGGAGGATGGCAGGATTCTATTCCCATGTTTGTGATCTCCGGGCAGGTAAAAAAGGAGACGACTACCTGGTCTACTTCTGTACCGCTTCGGCAGCTTGGCGACCAGGAGTTTCAGATCGTGGACTGTGTAAAAGGGATGACAAAGTATGCGCAGATGATCACGGAACCGATGCAGATCAGATATCATCTGGAAAAGGCGTGGTATTTGTGTAACAATGGAAGAAAAGGGCCGGTTTGGCTGGACATTCCGCTGGATGTGCAGGCAGCGGTCGTGGAAGAGCAGGAATTGAGAACCTTTGTACCCGGGGAGGAGACGGTGCAGTCCATGAACGGCATGGAGATGATGCACCTTCATGAGGAACCTTCCTACGATGTACGGTTGACAGGCCAGATTCTGGAGAGGATCAGAGAGGCGCAACGGCCAGTGCTTTTGGCCGGAACCGGAGTGCGGCTTTCGGGGGCGTATGAGGAATTTTTAAAATGTATTGATGCCCTGCAGATTCCGGTGGTAACTGCGTGGAATGCCCATGATCTGTTGTGGGACGGGCATCCTCTTTACTGTGGAAGGCCGGGCAGTGTGGGGACCAGAGGCGGTAATTTCATAGTCCAGAACAGTGATCTGCTGCTGGTGTTTGGCTGTCGGATGAATATCCGTCAGATCAGTTATAATTATAAAGAATTTGCGAAAAATGCTTATAAGATCGTGGTAGATATCGACGAGGCGGAACTGCATAAACCTACGGTGTCCGTAGATATGAGGATACATGCCGATGTGGCAGACGTGATGAAGGATATCGCCGTTCAGGCACAGGACGCGGGAAATCATCGGGAATGGCTCGGGTGGTGCAGACGTGTTAACGCAAAATATCCGGCAGCTCTGCCTTCTTATTTCCAGAAGCAGAAACCTTTGAATCCCTATGCATTTATACAACGGTTTTCGGAATGCCTGGAAGAAGGCGACTCGGTGATCTGTGGCAATGGAAGCGCCTGTGTGATCACTTTTCAGGCTATGCAGATCAAGAAGGGGCAGAGGCTGTTTACCAATTCCGGCTGCGCGGCGATGGGCTATGGCTTTCCGGCAGCATTGGGCTGTGCAGTGGCCAGACAGGGGGACAGAGTGATCTGCGTGGACGGTGACGGCAGTTTTCAGATGAATCTGCAGGAACTGCAGACGGTAGTCTATAATTGTCTGAACTTAAAAATTTTTATTTTGAATAATAACGGTTACCACTCTATCCGTCAGACACAGACCAATCTGTTTGACCCACCGCTGGTGGGGGTTTGTGACGGCAACGGTCTGAGTTTTCCCAGTCTTGAAAAGATCGCCTGCGCTTACGGGATACCGTATGAGAAGATTGACGGGCTGGCGGATATTCCGGGAAAAATGAGGAAGGTTTTGCAGACAGAAGGACCGGCCCTCTGCGAGGTAGTGGTGGATCCGGAACAGAATTTTGAGCCGAAGCTGTCTTCAAAGGTCCTTCCGGATGGCAGGATCGTGTCTCCGGAAATCGACGATATGTATCCGTTCCTGCCAAGAGAGGAGTATCAGCAGAATAAACTGGTATAATACAGGTGTCATCAAATGCTGTTACGATGAGTAGTTGGGAGCGGGGAACAGCAATTACAGGGAAATAACAGGGAGGTGCAGGCATGAAAGTAGTAATCCTGGCCGGCGGTCAGCGAAGCACGATCAGCAATGAGCAGGAAGGAATTCCCAAGCCGATGGCGGAAATCGGCGGGAAGCCCATGCTCTGGCATATTATGAAAAGTTTTTCCGCCTACGGATTGAATGAATTTATCATCTGTGGCGGCTATAAAGTGGATATGATTAAAGAATACTTTATGGATTACTATATTTATCAGTCAGACATTACGGTGGATCTTTTGACCAATACCATTGAGATTCATAAGAACCGCACGGAGGACTGGAAGGTCACGGTAGTGGATACCGGATTGTATTCGGCTACCGGGCAGCGTGTGGCGCGGATTCGGGAGTATATCGAGGAGGATACATTCCTTGTGGTGTCCGGAGACTGCCTTTTTGATATTGATGTAAACCGTATGATCGATCATCACAAAGAGCAGGGGAGGATCGCGACGATGGCGGTAGCCAGACCGACAGGGCGCAACGAGGCGCTGGATATTGATGCTGTGGGCCTGATCAGGAAGATACAGCAGAATGAGCCGGTAAATGAGGCGTGGACGAATGCCTGTCTTTATGTGCTGGATCGGAAAGTGTTCGACGTACTGCAGGGAGATTACAGTCTGGAAAAGTTGCTGACGGATAATCTGGCGGAGAAAGAACAGCTGACTACTTATAAGCATAAGGGTTTCTGGACACCGGTGGAGACATACCGCGACAGGGTAAATATGGAAAATCTGTGGAATGCGGGAATAGCGCCCTGGGCCGGGTGAGAAGATTTGCGGCGCCATGGATGCATTTGCAGGTCCAGTGTCTGCGCCGCACTTTTCAGAGAACATTTGTGTCAAAAATAATATGGGGGCCAATATGAAGGTAGTAATTTTAGCGGGCGGAAAAGGCAGCCGGATCAGCGAAGAATCGGTATTGAAACCAAAGCCGATGGTGGAAATCGGAGACAAACCGATCCTGTGGCATATCATGAAAATATATTCTGCGTATGGATATCATGATTTTATTGTATGCTGCGGTTATAAAGGACATATCATTAAGGACTATTTTGTCCATTATTATATGTATCAGTCAGATGCTACGTTTCATTTACAGGATAAGGTGAGGGAATATCACAATTCTTCTGCGGAGCCGTGGCGTATTACGCTGGCCAATACCGGCCTGGAGACGTTGACAGCCGGCCGGATTCTGCAGATCAGGGATTATATCGGTGAGGATGAAACTTTTATGCTGACGTACGGGGACGGCGTGGCGGATGTGGATATTCCGGCGCTGATTGCTTTTCATAAAGAGCATGGAAGAATAGCGACCATCACGACGACGCAGCCGGCCGGCAGATTTGGAGCGATCAAGATTGATGAGCATGGCAGCATTGAGAGTTTTAAGGAAAAAGCGCGGAAGGATCAGTCCTGGGTAAATGCCGGGTTCATGGTGTTGAACAGCGGGATTTTTGCGTATCTGGGAGACGGCTCGGAAATGCTGGAGGCGACGCCTTTTGAGCGTCTGGCGGCAGATCACCAGATGGCGGCGTACCGGCACCCCGGATTCTGGTCGCCTATGGATACCGTTCATGACCGGTCCTATCTGGAAGGTTTGTGGAGCAGTGGACAGGCGCCGTGGCGGATCTGGGAATGATTTGTGGTCAAAGATAATAGATATATCCTGCAGGCGGCAGGGAGTTTGCTGTGAAGGACAGGATAGGTATATAAACGAAAAAGCGAAGAAAACAGAGAAGAAAAAGACAGGAGAAGCATATGAACGAAAAAACAGAACAGCAGGCAAAAGAACAGATCCTGGATCTGGTAAAAGAGTATTGCGAAACTTACCATAATGTAAAGAAGCCTTTTGAGGCAGGCCGGCGGATTCCTTATGCATCCCGTGTATATGACAGTGCGGAAATGGTCAATCTGGTGGACAGTGCATTGGAATTCTGGCTGACTTCCGGAAGATATACGGATCAATTTGAGAAGCAGATGGCCGCGTATCTGGGAATTCGGTACTGCTCCCTTGTCAATTCGGGATCTTCGGCGAATCTGCTTGCCTTTATGGCGCTGACCTCTCCTCTTCTTGGCGAACGGGCCGTGAGAAGAGGAGACGAGGTGATCACCGTGGCGGCCGGCTTTCCGACAACAGTTGCCCCTGTCATTCAGTATGGGGCGGGCCCGGTATTTGTGGATGTGACGATTCCACAGTATAATATTGATGTAAGCATGTTGGAAG
>VSOD01000144.1 GCA_009774655.1 Lachnospiraceae bacterium | reverse complement strand
ATTCCTCTTTTCTTGAATTTGATTTTTCTATATTCTGAGTTATAACATATAAATTCTTAACAAGTCTTTAACTTTTGACGAAATACAAAAACGTATAAAGCAGTTACCAAAATAAAATAAGCGGAGCAGTTAAATTGTCAAATTTTCACTTTATCTTTCTAATTCAAAAGCAGCATTAAGAAAAGCCCTGCATTGCACAGAGCCTTTCTAATCTTTGTTTAACCGTTATTACAGAGCTTCAGCACGATTCAACATTTCATCAACAAAGCAGTTCCATGTCCATTCCGCATCTGCCCGGATATTAAGCTCTGAAACCCTTCGCTGTATCTTAACTACTTCCCTGATAATTTGCTTTTTCGCTCTATCATTCAATTTGCAATAGACAGTACCAAGATCATCTCCATGGATATAGGAGAGAATCAGATAGGAATGGTATATGTTTCTATGTAGCAGCGGTTTTGTGTTGGTAGAATTTAGTTGGGAGCGTGGCTCGATAAACCGGAATCTATGCTTATATTTTTTTTCTTTTGTATAAATATAAAAAATGCAATCAAAATCACATTGACAATTAAAACAATAATGCTTCCTTCAATTTTGCAAATTCCGCCGGACAAAATATCGCTTCCAGTAAAAGTCGTAACAAACAGATTTGGATAGTCATCAGCAAGTGACACACCACCTAAAACTAATGCACCAATTCCATTCCATAAAAAGTGCATAATAATTGGTGCTATAATAGAGCCACTATATTCAAGGACTACTATCATAAGCAAACTCATGGTAAGTACATTTAAAACGGGAATAATACCCGCTTCAAATGCCCCTCCATGCAATGCTGTAAAAAGTATTGTTGTCACAATCGTAGCAACAATTATATTGTGCTTTTGTTTAAGCATTTGATACAAATAACCACGAACAAGAAGTTCCTGCATAATGGTATTTAGAAATACTGCCAGCACCCAAACTGGGAACAGGTTAATTAAGTTAGTTCCGTTAACATGGATAATTTTTGCTACATACATTACCAAAACAGGGATAGCTAACCATACAATTCCTGCGATTACTCCCAATACCATTCCCTTTACTGGATTGTCGAATAAATGCAACTTTACATTTTTCTTTTCGACAAGCCAAAAGATGAGAGTAAAAGCTGCTATTGCCAATAGAGGTGTAATTTCTGCCCATAATCTCCATATAGCTTGTTCCTTTGAAGATGATAACGGCAATATAGAAACCAATATTGCCCATCCCAGAAAAAAGCCTATGGATTTTAAAATTGTAATACCGATTTTTTTCAAAATGAATACCTCCCAAACTCCAATTTGTCAATGGCCTCATTATACTGCAATAACTTTCCTGATGGAATAGACTTTACAAAAAATTCATTTTATTGCAGTAAGACGTTATTACTCTGAATCTGCTCTTGTTCTGTCCTTTGTAATAACAAGCTGTCCCTGCTGGCATCATCAGGGGTACCTTTCCCAGAGTTGTTTTGACCGAATTTTGACCGAACGGAATAGTATCCATGTCTCACAAGGCATCCGGAACGGCCGCAGACTGTAACGAAGGGGACATATCCGGACAGACGGTATGGGCAGGCATTGCCCTCCGGCAGAAAATACGCTATAATTTTCCATAGCAGAAAATCAAGGAAGCACTGCCGCATAATAAAACATTACCTGCAGAATTGATTGAAAATATCGCAAGATGGTGTTTAAGCTGATCTGGCAGCTTTCTGTTCACAGGGAGCGTGATAATGCTTATATAGTAAACTTACATCATGCTCAACCTGCCGCTTGGCAGGCCGCATGGCCATCAATGCTATGAAAGTTGAAGACTTTCATAGTAAACTTACATCATGCTCAACCTGCCGTCGGGCGGGCCGCATGGCCATCCATGCTATGAAAGTCGAAGACTTTCATAGTAAACGACATAACTGTATGGGGAACCAATGGAGGAACTGTTTGTATATGCATTGCTATATAGTGAAGGTTTTGATGTGTGGCCTTTATTTCTAATGTCGTTAACTATAGAATGACAGCAAACCCTATGGGAAATGAAAACTTTTATAAAGGTACTTTTTTTGATTACGATTTATGGGAGGATAAAAATGATTGAAGAAATAAAAGATAAGCAGTCAAAAAGACATATTGCACGTTCAATATTAGAAGCATTACCTGATTGGCAGGAGGTTACGAACATGAAACATCGAGTTCTTTCTGTTGTCTTAGCGTTATGCCTGTGTATTTCTTCACAGTCAGTGGCATACGCGTTTCAGGAAGATCCGTCACAGCAGGAGAAGGTTTTTGGGGAAGAAGCGACAGAAACGCCGGAAGAGAGCCCGGAGGATGCCCCGGCGGAAACGGATCCCGGTATGGATGAAGCGATGGACCAGCAGACAACATCGCAGCAGAAGGAGGAGTCTTCGGAGAAAACGCCGGAAGAGAGCCCGGAAGCAGCCGCAGACGGACAGGCCGCACGTAATGACACTGTTCCTACTCCTGCGGAAGCCTATGCGGCCATGACCGCATTGCAGAATCAGGATGGATATAAGGAAGGAACAGCCTGGACCGACTATGAGCCTTTTTCGGACGAGAAGGGATATTATTATTGGAAAGGCGGCCTTCTCGGGGGAAAGAGAATCAGTGCCGTGGGCTGTGTAGCCTTCGCATTTATACTCAGTGACGCGGCATTTGGCAGCTTGCCGGCCAGAATGTATGCGGCAGGTGAGTTTACATATGAGGATATAAAAGTGGGAGATATCCTGCGGGTAAGAAATGATGTGCATACCGTGATCGTGCTTGAGGTGAGTGACGTGGGTGTGGTCGTTGCCGAAGGGAACATCAGCACCGGTGACCACAAGGGCAAGGTTCATTGGGGACGGGGAATCTCCAGGGAAGAGGTGATGCGGGACACCAGCCATTATATCACCCGTTATCCGGACGGATATATCCAGCCGGATGATCCGGGCGCGAACGACACGATTGCGGACGGCACACTTGGCGCAGGGCTTTCATGGCAGCTGACGAACGCGGGGACGCTGACTGTTTCCGGTAAAGGAGAAATGCCGGATTTTGAAAGTACTTCGGATCAGCCTTGGAGCAGCAACAGCAGCCAGATCCGGAAGGTTGTTATTGGAGATGGCGTTACCAGTATCGGCGCCTGTGCTTTTTGGAACTGTGGGGTCATCAGCGCAGAGATTGCTTCCAGTGTGACAGCAATCGGCAATAACGCTTTCAGGGAAACGCAGATGATTTCCGTGACCATTCCTTCCAGTGTGAAGACGATCGGCGACAGTGCATTCCAGAAATGTCAAAATCTCAGTGAGGTGTCCGTTTCCGAAGGGGTGGAAAAGATAGGGCAGAACGCTTTTCGTGCCTGCACGAGTCTTACTTCGATAGCCATTCCTGCCAGTATCGGGGAGGTGGGTGATGCAGCGTTTCTCGATTGTACGCAAATGATGAACGCGACGTTTGCCAAAGGCGGCAAACAGGTCAAGATGGGTGATAATATATTTACGCGCTGCTACAAACTGTTGGGTGTGACGCTGCCTGTGAGCATAGACCGTATCGGTGCCGGTATGTTTCAGAATTGCCTGTTGCTTCCCGGGGTGGAGATCCCGCAGGGGGCGGAAAGCATCGGAGAGTCTGCTTTTGCTTCCTGTTCCGGATTTACCACGGTCGTGATTCCGGACAGTGTAACGTCAATAGGGATAGCCGCATTTTCGGCCTGTCCTTTGCAGGATATCTATTTTACGGGCAGTGAAGCGCAGTGGAGCAGTGTAGGTAAAATGGGGGATACGGCGTCGGCTGTGTCGAGGGCAGTCATGCATTACAACTATACCGCTGTTCCCGGCCAGAAACCGGATGGCGGTAACGGTGGCAATGGGAACACCGACAGCTCGGGCAATGGTAATACCAGCAGTCCCGGTAATGGCAATACCAACAGCCCTGGCGATGACAGCACCAGCAGTCCCGGCAACGGCAACACCACAAGCGGCAGCAATAACAACAATACCAATGCCGGCAATGGCAGCGCCAGCAGCCCCGGCAGCGGCACTAACACCAACGGAGGCTCTGGCAACAGTGCCAATGGAGGGAACGGCGCCGACGGAAGCCACAATAACAGCAACACCTCCGAAAACGGAAATAACTTTGGCGGCAATACCAACGATCATAAAGGGTATGGCAGTGATCAGGCAGGCAGCTTCGGGGCGGCATCCATTATAGAGTCAGGCATAAGAGCGGTGGTGGAAACGTGGAAACCGGCATCACCGGATGAGCGCAGGCGTTATGCCTGTTTTGGAAAAGAAAACATCCGTTATACTTCTGCAAAGAACAATGCCTATCAGGTCACTATCGAGAATGCAATGCAGGGGCCTATGTGCTTTCAGTCTTTTGAGGCAGTCCTTGGGGATTATACGATAGGAAGGACTTACAATATCTACCCGCCGTCCGGCACCGCCTACAGCATGGATGAGAAGGTAGAGATCACGCTGAAGATCCCATCAGCTGTCTATAAGAAGAACAGGGAGTATAAGATGATCTGTGTTACAAAGGGCGGGCAGCCGTTTGTTTACAACGATTTAGACAGTGATCCTACAACGATTACCATCGAAACAAATAAGTTCTATGCGTATGCTTTGATTTACCGGTAGAACCGACCGGATACAATGATCGTATAAAAGGAATTCTACTTCCGGATTGGAAACAATTCTGGGCACAGCCGATGTCCAAAACGATTACCTGAATCCCTATACGAGGAATCCCCGGAATAATCCGCCTACATTTCTGACGGTGGGGGAGCACGACTTTCTAAAGATCGAGACGCTTGGATATGGCGTGAAACTGCACGAAGCGGGTGTAGAGGTTAAGATGGTATTGTATAAAGGATTTGGCCACGCCTATTTTGACAATACAGGGGTGTATCCGCAGTGTGAGGACTGTATTGAGGAAATGGGAGAATTTATCCTGCGGCACTGCGGATGATGCAGGACGGTAAGAAAGAAAATGACCTTCAAAAGTCGGTTGTACGGCTGGCTTTTGGAGGTCATTTTATGATTCATACATAAAAAATTTCGTAGAATTCATTATTCTACGAATAGTATAGCGAAAGTCTGTGAGAAATATACAATACAAAAGTTCGTTTCAGGAAGAAAGGGAAGGGGAGAAGAAGGATGTTGGAGCTGACGGTTACTACGGGGATGGAGCTGCAGATCGGGGATGACGTAAAGATTGTCTTTAAGGGCAGCAATGCGCCGGGCCGCATGAGGATCGGGGTGGAAGCTCCGAAGGAAAAAAGGATCGAGAGGGTAGAGTCTTTGGTGAAAAAAGCGAAGCCGAAGATCGTGATTGTGAACCAGTGCGGGCAGAGAAGCTGACAGTTTCCGCACAGATCAGTGCCATCAGGTTAGGCCGTGCACTGATAGAACACGGAAAGGAAATGCTTTCACTATGAGAAAAGCACAGAAGCATGAGACGTTGGAATGCATTTCCAGTCTGCATCAGGCGCATGAAGAAATCAGGGCCGCATTGCGGCAGAAAGAATACGGGACGGCACGGAACATGCTCTGCGAATGTCAGGAATTTGCCACGGTTCTCGGAGAAAGCATCGAGAAGGCAGAGGGGGAGGGTCATAGCACGGTAGCGCATATGGAGCGCTATTGCGAGACCTTGTTTCATGTATTCGAAGAGATTCGTGCAGGGGGCAGCAGTGAACATAAGTGGTATAAAAGTCTGCGCAAACAGCTTCTGGCCGTGGAAAGCAGTGTCAAAAATGACATTTTCGTCAAAAAAGAAGTTGTGTTTCTTCCATATAAGGTATCCATGTGGGACAGTCTGGAAAGCGTCTATCTGGCAGCGAGGGAAGATCCGGCCTGCGACGCGTACTGCGTGCCGATTCCTTATTATGACCTGAGGGCCGATCACAGTTTTGGCAGAATGCACTGTGAGACGGCAGGATATCCTGAAAATGTTGAGATAACCGACTGGCAGGAATATAACCTGGAGGAGAGAAAACCGGATGTGATCTACATTCATAATCCTTATGACGGCTGCAACCTGGTCACCAGTGTCCATCCGCGGTTTTATGCGTCGCATTTAAAGAAATTTACGGATCTTTTGGTTTACATTCCCTACTACAGCACGGCGGGCGGAATGTGCGAGGCGCAAAGCCTGTGTCCGGCCTATCTTTATGCGGATTATATTGTGATGCAGTCGCCGGCGTTTCGGATGTATTTTGACCGGAATCTGCCGGACCGGAAATTCCTGCCCCTGGGTTCACCGAAGTTTGACAGGGTGATGGAACGGTGCAAGAATCCGCCCGCTCCGCCGGCAGCGTGGCAATCGAAACTGACCGCGAAAGACGGCGGCCGCAGGAGGGTATTTTTCTATAATACGAGTATTAACGGCATGCTTGCCGATACGGAGAATTTCCTGAAAAAAATGGAGTATGTATTTACCTGTTTCGAGGGGCGGGAAGCGGCCTGCCTTTTATGGCGGCCCCATCCGCTGCTGGAGACCACGTTTGCTTCCATGCGGCCGCAGTATGGCCGCATGTATCAGGAGCTGAAAATGCGGTTTTTGGAAAAGGGGACCGGTATTTTGGATACCACGCCCGACCTTGCCGCCTCGATCGCTTTGAGCGACGCGTATATCGGAGACATGGGAACCAGTGTCACGTCGCTGTTCGGGGTGGCGGGGAAACCGCTGTTTATTCTGGATCAAAAGATGCTCCATCGGCCGGGGAAGGACGGCTGGCGGGAAGTGGTAAAGGCCGGCTTTGAATTTCAGGAACAGGATCGGTTTACCATCCTGCAGGGTAATAAACTGTATCGTTCCGGGCCGGGACAGTATGACTATCACTATGACTGCGATCTGTCGGATCAGCGGCGCGGCGGGACGTATGCGGTGGTGTTGGAGATAGCGGGCACGAAATACGCCTGTCCTGCCAGAGCACAGCATATTCTGGTGATCGGGAACAGAGGTGTGCGAAGGAAAATAGAGCTGCAGCAGGAGAAGGTAGACGGCAAGGCATTTACTTATGCATGGAAGTATAAGCAATTTATCATATTGCAGCCGTTATATTATCCGGCTGTGGTGCGTTATGATACGGTCACCGGAGCGTGTACCTGTTTCCGGGAGCAGATTGAGGTGTTTACGCAGGAGCGAGACGGGCGCAGGATCACGGGCGGGGGACATATCTTCCGGGGTACACTTTATCTGGCTTCCCCGGTGGAAAATAAGGTCTGGACCTTGGAGATTGAGAGCGGTGCGGTGCGGGTGATGGAGCTGCCGATCGGGAGCGGAAGCAGACGGGGCTGTAATGAACTCGTTGCCTGGCGGGATGCGCTGTGGATGCTTCCCTATACGGGAGAGGGAATCGTGTGCTGGAAGCCGCAGACGGGAGAGGTTAAGGAGTACAGGGGATTTCCTGCGGACTTGACCTGCACTGATCCGGACAGCGGGAGCAGATGTGAGGAACTGCCGTTTAGCACGATGGCATTTTACGGCGACTGTCTGTACCTTGCGCCGCAGCAGGCCGACCGGTATCTTCGTCTTGTGCTTTCGACAGGGGAGTTTGAGCAGTGGAATCCTCCCGTTGCGGACAGGGCCGGGCGGAATGTCTTTTTCCCGTGGTGGAAGCCGGAAGAGACCGGCGGATGGCTTAAGATCTATGCCAATGCGGAGCGGAGGTTATACAACGTCAATATGAACACAGACGAATGGGAAGAGATTGAGATCAAATTTGATAAAGAAGAACTGGAATCCCATGAAGCGGGATTCGGCGCGTGGTCGGAGACGTTGGGATATGCCTGCATGGAAAATGCCATAAACTCTCTGGACCGGTTTCTTGACGGCGTGACGGCGGGCAGTCCTTTTGATAAGGAAAAACAGCTTGCCGCATACAGGGAACTGGCGGTCAACAGCGACGGGAGCTGCGGCCGGAAGATCCATGAATATATCATGGCCCGGGATACCGTCAGTTGAAGGAAAAGCGTGAGGAGAACTTTTGCGGCAGGAACGGCGTAGGAAGGGCGTGCCGCAGGGCAGGGAGGAAATGATGGAGACGGTATGGTGAAAGTGATTACATATGGGACTTTTGATCTGTTTCATGAGGGACATTACAGGCTGCTGCAGCGGGCGAAACAGCTGGGGGATTATCTGATCGTCGGGATCACGACGGAAGAATACGACCAGACGAGGGGCAAACTGAATGTGATGGATCCGCTGCTTACCAGAATCGAAAATGTGAAGAAGACGGGATTTGCGGATGAGATCATCGTGGAGGAATCGGAAGGGCAGAAATTTCAGGATATCAAGAAATATAAGATCGATATTTTTACGGTGGGTTCAGACTGGATCGGCACATTCGATTATCTGAAAGATTACTGCAAGGTGGTCTATCTGGACAGGACCAAGAATATTTCCAGTACGATGCTCAGGGCGAAAGAATTTCCGATCCAGCGGATCGGCATTATCGGCACGGGGCGGATCGCGGAACGGTTTATGCCGGAAGCGGCGCTGGTCAGCGGCGTCAATGCGCAGTGTGTATACAATCCACACATGGAGAGCGCCGGAGCATTCGCCCGCAAATGGGGGATCGATGCCTGTGAGGACCTGGAAGCGTTCTATCGGTCATCGGATATCGTCTACATTGCTTCCCCTCACGGGACCCATTACGCTTACATAAAACAGGCACTGGAACATGGAAAACATGTGTTATGTGAAAAGCCGATGTGTCTGAAGCGGGAGCAGGCGGCGGAGCTGTCTGCCTGTGCGAAAGCGAGAAACCTGATTCTGTTTGAGGGGATCAAGACGGCCTACTGCCCCGGATTTGCCAAACTCCTCGGCATAGCCTGCAGCGGTATCATAGGGAATATCAGATGCGTAGAGGCGTGCTTCACGAAACTGGAGAGGCCGGACAGCAGAGAATTGCGGGATACGAAATACGGCGGCAGCTTTACGGAGCTGGGAAGTTATTGTCTGCTGCCGATCCTGAAACTGTTCGGACACGATTATCAGGAGATTCGGTTTGAGACTATAGAAGCGGAGAACGGGATCGACCTCTACACCAGGGCATATCTGCGCTACCGCAACGGCCTGGCCACCGCTTCCTGCGGGCTGGGCGTGAAGTCGGAGGGGAAACTTCTGATCTCCGGCACCACAGGCTATATCGTGGCGGAAGCGCCGTGGTGGAAGACAGGTTATTTCGAAGTACATCATGAAGATCCGAATGAGGTGGAGCGGTTTTCCGAACGCTTTCTGGGGGACGGCCTGCGCTACGAAATATGTGACATGCTGTCCCGGATCAGTGGGGATACGAGGAAGG